>JAIYAI010000600.1 GCA_027489135.1 Acetobacteraceae bacterium | reverse complement strand
GGTTCTGGGGCCACTACCTGGCGGACCCCGCGCATGCCACGCATCCGCACGCCGCGCCGATCCGAGCGACGGATCTCTCGCGCCTGCCCCCCGCCCTGGTGACCAGCGCCGAATACGACCCGCTGCGCGACGAGGGAGAGGCCTATGCCGACGCACTGCACGCCGCGGGCGTGACGGTGGCGGCCAGCCGCTGGATGGGCATGAACCACGGCTTCCTGTTCTGGGCCGGGCGGGTGGACAAGGCGACGGCGGCGATCGCCGAGGCGGCACAATGGCTGCGGGAGGCCTTCGCCGGCGAGGCGCCGGACCGGCCGCTGGTCAGGCGGTAGCGCCGCCCCGCCGCCGGCAGGCTCCCGTCACCGTCTGCGCCCGGTCCAGCCTGACGAACACCACCCCCGCCCGGTGCAGCGCCGCGACGCCGGCCGCGACGCCGGCGCCCGCCGCGCGCTCCGGGTGGTTCACATGCGCCAGGATGACGTCGCCCGAGCGCGCCGCCGAGATGCGTCGCGCCGTCGCGGTCGCGTCCAGCGAGGCGCCATCGTCGCCGTTCAGCGAATAGCCCGCGACAGAGAAGCCCATGCCCTCGATCACGGCGATCGCGCCCGGGCTGTAGAGCGCCGTCGCGCCGCGATACCAGCGCGGCGCCGCGAAGCCTGCCGCCGCGATCGCCTGCGCGCCGCCGCCGACCTCCGCCCGCACCGCGTCCAGAGTCCCAGCCACCGCGAGGCCATAGGCCCGGCCCGTGCCCAGCACTGCCGGCACGTGCCGTGCGCCGTGGTCCTCGATGCCGAACAGCGCCCGATGCGCGCGCAGCAGGTCCAGCGCCGCGGCATTCCGCGCCATCCAGCGCGCCGTGGCGAAGATCGTCGCGGGGAGGGAGAGCGCGACCAGCGTCTCCAGGATGCGCATGTCCGTCCCCCCGGAGCACGCATCCAGCGTCAGGGCCACGGTGCGCGGCGCGCCGGCAGGTAGGGCCAGCCGCGTCTCGGGGTCGATCAGCGCGGCGGCGGGCTCGGCCTCGCAGGCGGCGCGGGCGGTGCCGGCCACGCCGGCCAGCACCATCGGCAGCGCGCGGCGGGTGAAGGCTTGCGGGGTGGGGCAGAAGCGGCACACGCTGCAGGCGTATCACCGAACCGCCCCTGGGGTCGAACCGCGCGTGCCCTTGCCCGATGGCCTGACCCTGGCGCTGGAAACTGACCCGCCCGCCGCGTTCCGTGCCACGCTGGCCGAGCGCATCCACGCCTTCCATGCGCAGACCGTCACCCCCTGGCGCGCCGATCGCTTCGGGCTGCGCATGACCGATGCAGCGGGCGGGCTGGCGGCGGGGCTGATCGGCGTGACGGCCTGGGACTGGCTCTTCGTCGAGGCCGTCTGGGTCGATGCGGCGCAGCGCGGCCGCGGCACGGGCCGCGCGCTGATGGCGGCGGCGGAGGAGCACGCCCGCGGCCGCGGCTGCCACGCGGCCTGGCTGGATACCTTCCAGGCCCGCGAATTCTACGAGGCGCTGGGCTACGAGGTTTTCGGCAGCCTGGCGGACTATCCGCCGGGCCAGACGCGCTGGTTCCTTCGGAAAAATCTCAGGCCTGATCCTCGATCCGGTTGACGATGCGCGTGGGTGACGCGTGGATGCCGATGATGCGCAGCACCGCCGGCCCGGGGTTGCGGAAGACATGCGGCGTGCAGGCGGGCAGCACGATCATCTCCCCCGGGCCGAGGCGCTGCGGCTCGTCCTCCTTCCCCTCGGTCCAGGCTTCCAGCGTGCCTTCCAGCACGAACAGGCTCTCGACATAGGGGTGCCAGTGCAGCGGCGTGGCGTAGCCGGGCTGGCAGGTCTGCACGCCGGTGAAGACGGGGTGGCCGTCCTCCCCGGTCAGGCGCTGGTAGGTGGCGAGCGGCCCGAAGGCGACGGGCTCGGCGTCGCTCAGGCGGACCACGCGGGCGTCGCTGCTGGGGCGCATGGCCGTCACTCCGCCGCCGGCCGGGCGCGCTGGATGGCGCTGGCGAGGCCCTTCTCGCGCATCTTCCCGAACTCCTCCGTCGCATGCGCCAGCTGGTGCGTGTCGAAATGCGCCATGATGGAGGCGCGGAAGCCCTGCAGGTCTGCGGCGCGGTTGAGCGAGCGCTTGGTCAGGCGGATGGCGAAGGGCGGTGCGGACGCGATCTCCTCCGCCAGAGCCTGGGTCGCGGCGTCGAGATCGGCGCGCGGTACGACGCGGTTGACCATGCCGAGGGACTTCGCCTCCGCCGCCCCCATGCGGCGACCGGTGAAGAGGAACTCCTTGGCGCTGCGCAGCCCCATGACCCAGGGGTGGCAGAGCACTTCCACGGCCGATGCCGCGAGGGTCTTGCAGACCGGGTCGGCGAAGAAGGCGTCCTCGGAGGCGACGATCATGTCGCACATGTTGGCCACCATGAAGCCGCCGGCGATGCAGGCGCCCTGGACGGAGGCGATGGTCGGCTTGGGGCAGTCCCAGATGCGCAGGGAGTAGTCGAGGTAGCGTTGTTCCTCGTAGGCCCAGCGTTGTTCGACGGTGAAGCCCTGGCGTTTCTCCTGCCCTTCCTTCAGGTCGTGGCCGGCGGAGAAATGGTCGCCCTTGCCCGCGATGACGATGCAGCGCACGGCCTCGTCGGCGATGGCCGCGCGCAGAGCTGCGTCCTGCTCGTCGAGGAGCACGCTGCTCTCGGCGTTCCGCATGGTCGGCCGGTCGTGGAAGATCCACTCCACCGCTCCGCGGCGTTCCACGGCGATCTGGGAATACGTCACGCGCCTGGTCTCCCTTCTTGTGCAGGTCCAGGGGGCGCGGCCCCCTGGCGGGGTTCCAAGGGGCGGCGCCCCTTGGTGGAGCGCGAGGCGACGCCTCGCCCTTACTTGACCCTGTCGAGCACCTGTTCGCGGAACCGGTGCATCTCCTCCGCCGCCTTCGTCTCCTCGCGCCCCTCGAAATCGAAGTCGAGCGCGGTGACGCCGATCGCCCGCAGCGCGTCGATATCCGCCAGCGTGTCGTCGATCGTGCCGGTGAAGAGCCGCCGGTTGCCGTCGCTCGCCGGCGGGGCGGCGAAGGCGTGGCGCTTCACACGATAGGTCACGCCGACCCCGCCCGGATCCCGCCCCGCCTTCTCCGTCAGCCCCCGGAGCTTCTCGATCCCCGCCGTCAGCCGCGGCAGCGTGTCCAGCAGGTGCGCGTTGTTGCTGCCGATCGGGTACCAGGCGTCGCCGACCCGCGCGGCGCGGCGCATCGAGGGCCCGCTCTCGCCGCCCACCCAGATCGGCGGATGCGGCCGCTGCACGGGCTTCGGGTCGAAGACCAGCCCGTCGAAGCGCACGTAGCGACCCGCGATCACCGGCTTGTCCTGCGTCCAGAGCGTCCGGAAGGCGTCGACATATTCGTCCGTCACGGCGCCGCGCTCGGCGAAGGGCGTCAGCGCCACCGCCTCGATCTCCGGCTGCAGCCAGCCCGCGCCGATGCCGACCGTCAGCCGCCCGCCCGACAGCACATCCAGCGTCGCCAATTGCTTCGCCGCCAGCACCGCGGGCCGGTGCGGCACCACCAGCACCGCGAGGACGATGCGGATCGCCTCCGTCCGCGCCGCGATCCAGCTTGCCGCGATCAGCTGCTCGTGCCGGTGGCCGGGCTCAGGCGAGTAGAAGGCGCCGCTCTCGGAATAGGGATAGCCGGGGACGGAGGTGTCGGGCAGCGCGATGTGGTCGGTCAGCGTCAGGTAGTCGAAGCCCAGCCGTTCCCCGAGGCCGGCCATGCGCGCCATCACCGCGGGCGCGGCCATAGGCCCCGATACCGGCAGGTTGAAGCCAATCTGCATCGCCTGTCTCCATCCCTGGGCGAAGGCTGCCGCAGCCGGCGCCCGGCGTCCATGGCGTGGCTCAGCTTCCGTAAAGCTTTGTCACGTAAGCACCGGGAACGCGCATGCGGATGGTGCGGAGCGATGGCGACGATCCTGGGTGGGGAGGGCGCGGATACCCTCGCGGGCGAGGCGGAGGACGACCTCGTCCTCGGCGACGGCGGCGCGGACAGCCTCGCCGGCGGGGACGGCGCGGATACGCTCGATGCCGGCAGCGGCGCGGACCGGCTGGACGGCGGGGTGGGCAGCGACCGCGCCGTCATCGACCGCAGCGCGGCCTCGGCGGCGCTGCGCGTCTTCCTCCTCGGCCCCGGCTTCGCCAGCACCATCGACGGCGCCGAGGCGCGCGGGATCGAGGCCTTCACCCTGCTCGCCGGCGCCGGCGCGGACAGCCTGGCCGGCGCGGCGGGGGACGACCTGCTGGCCGGCGGCGGGGCCGGGGATGCGCTGTCGGGTGGCGCGGGCGCCGACACGCTGCAGGGCGGCGAGGGCGCGGATACGCTGCTGGGCGCCGCCGGCGGCGACCTGCTGGAGGGCGGGGCGGGGCCCGACCGCGTCGCGCTGCAGGATGCGGCGGCGACCGGCGCGGGCTCCACCCTGGCGGCGATGGACACCATCCGCGGCTTCGATCCCGCCGGCGGAGACCTGTTTTGGCTGCGCGGCCAGTCCGCCGCCGGGGCGCTGCTGCCGCTGGACGGTCCGGGCCGGTTCGCCGTGGCCGGACAGGCGGCGCTGCCCATCGGCTTCGGCGGCAGCCTCGCGCCCCTGGCCGCGCCGGAGGCCGGGCTTGCCCTGCCCGATGCCACCGGCGGCGCCGCCTTCCTGCTGTTCTGGGCGCCGGCCCTCGAGGAGGACGCCGCAGGCTGGCTGCTGCTCGACCTCGACCGGGATGGCGTGCTGGGGGTCGCGGACCTGGTGCTGCGGGTGGAACGCGCCGTGCCCGGCGGCACCATCGATGCCAACGCCTTCGCCCCCGGCAGCTTCGCCCGGCTCGGCACCACCGGGGCGGACGACATCCTCGGTGGCGCGGGGGCGGAGACCATCCACGGCTTCGCCGGCGGCGACAGCCTGGCCGGCGACGCCGCCAGCGACAGCCTCACCGGCGGGGAGAGCGACGACAGCCTGCTGGGCGGGGCGGGCTTCGATACGCTGCGCGGTGGCATCGGCACGGACATGCTGGCTGGCGGGACGGAAGCCGATGTCCTCGACGGCGGCGACGGCACCGACAGCCTGGCCGGCGACGCCGGAGCGGATCTCCGGCTCGGTGGCGCCGGCGCCGACCGTCTCGAGGGCGGGGAGGGCGACGACACGCTGGAAGCCGCGGGCCGCGGCGAGGCGGCCGTGCTGCTGGGGCCCGATGGCGGCGACACGCTCGTGGGCGGCGCGGGTGCCGACCTCTTCGTGCTGCAGGCGGCGGGGGATCCCACCTGGTCGCGGCCCGATGCGCCCGTGACGGTGGCGGATTTCGATCGCGGCGGCGGCGACCGCCTGCGCATCGGCACCGCCGGCGCCGTCGCCGATGCGGGCACGCTGCTCGGCGCCGATGGCCGCCCCCGCCCGCTGGTCTGGAGCGGCGGCCCCTCCGACCCCGTCGCCGCCCCGGGCATCGGCCTGCGCCTGCCCGCGCAAGTGCTGCCGGGGCTGGATGCCGTGCAGGTCTTCTGGCTGCGCGACCCCGCGACGGGCGGCTGGCTCGTGCTCGACCTCGACGGCGACGGCGTGCTCGGGGCCGGCGATTCGATGATCCGCTTCGACGGCATCGACGCGGTGACCCCGGCGGATCTCCTCGCCGGCAGCCTGATGGAGTTCGCCGGCGGCACGGCCCCGACTGGCACGGCGGGCGACAATGCGCTGCGTGGCACGGCGCGGTCGGACCTCTTCCAGGGCACGGCCGGCAGCGACACCATCGATGGCGGCGCGGGGGCGCCGAACGCCATCGCCTATGGCGGGCTCGACGGCGGCGGCATCGGCTTCAGCGTCCTCGCCGATGCCAGCGGCTATGGCCTCGTGACCAAGCCGGGGCTGGCGGTCGACCTGATGCGGTCGATCCATGCCGTCTCAGGCACCGCCGCGGCGGATACGCTCGATGGGCGCCGCGCACCAGCCGAGTCGGTCTATGTCCTCTCGCTGGACGGGCTGGCCGGCAACGACAGCATCACCGGCAACGGAACCGCCGGCGTGCAGGCGAGCTATGCCGCGAGCCCGGCGGCGGTGCACGTCGACCTCGCGGCGGGCACGGCCTCGGATGGCTGGGGCGCCACGGATACCCTCGTCCAGGTCGGGCGCGTCGCGCTGCTCTCCGGCTTCGACGACACCGTGCTCGGCAGCACGGCGGACGAGGTCTTCCTCTCCGGCGCGGGCGGATCGAAGCGGGTCGATGGCGGCGGCGGCCTCGACACCTACCGCTATGCCGGCAGCGGCGCCGTCGCCGTCACGCTGACGGAGGAAGTGGTCGGGCTGTTCCGCCTGCCGCCGCGCGCCGACAAGCCAGGCGGGCAGGACACGCTGGTCGGCATCGCCGTCGCGGTCGGCGGGGCCGGCGACGACACGCTGCGCGGCAGTGCGGCGGCGGAGCGCTTCGCCGGCGGCCCGGGCGACGACAGCGTCGATGGCGGCGGCGGTGCCGACACGATCTTCTACGATCTGCTCTCCACCACGGCGGGGCTCGCGCAGCGGGGCGTGGTGCTGGACCTGACGGCCGGCACCGCCACCGATCCCTGGGGCGGGCAGGACAGGCTGGAAGGCCTCGAGAATGCCTGGGGTACGCAACTTGCCGACGACATGACCGGCCGCGCGGTGGCCGGCAGCGTCACCTGGCTGCGCGGCCTGGCCGGCGACGACGCCCTGCGCGCCCCACCCGGCACGGGGCAGGTTACCGCCGACTACGGGGAGGACCCGTCCGCCATCGCCGCCGATCTCGGCGCCGGTTGGGTGGCGGATGGCTGGGGCGGGCGCGACCGGGTGGTGGGCATCGCCGCCCTGCGCGCGACCGCTTTCGCCGACAGCGTCCGCGGCGGCGCGACGGCCGACCGGATCGAGGCCGGGGCCGGCCACGACACGCTGGATGGCGGGGCGGGCGCGGATACCCTGGTCGGCGGCCCCGGCGATGATCTCTACCGGGTCGATTCCGCCGGCGACCGGGTGGAGGAACCGGACGGCGTCGGGCGGGACACGGTGGAGTCCAGCGTCCCGCTCTACCTGCCCGGGACGATCGGCGACCTCGTCCTGCTGGCCGGCGCGGGCGGCATCTTTGGCGTCGGCAACGGCCTCGCCAACCGCATCCGCGGCAACGAGGGGGGCAACCTGATCATCGCCGGGATGGGAGCCGACACGCTGGAGGGCGGTGGCGGCGTCGACAGCCTCTTCGGGCAGGACGACGCGGACCTGCTGTCCGGCGGGGCGGAGCGCGACTGGATCCTCGCAGGCTTCGGCGACGACCGGCTGGAGGGCGGCGACGGCAACGACGTGCTCTACGGGGAAGCCGGCACGGACCTCCTTCTGGGGGAGGCCGACAGCGACCTGCTGGTCGGCGGCGACGGTGCCGATACCCTCATCGGCGGCCTGGGCAACGACATCCTCTACGGCCAGGACGGCGCGGATACCGCGCTGGGCGGCACCGGCATCGATTTCTTCGACGGCGGCGCCGGCAACGACACGCTGAACGGGGAGGGCGACCCCGATGCCGTGCATGGTGGCGCCGGCGACGATCTCGTCTACGGAGGCACAGGCTTCTTCACCGATATCATGACAGGCGGCGACGGCAACGACACGCTCGACGGCTCCGGCCCGCCCGGGAGCGGTCCGCGCGACCTCGGCGACTACGACCGCATGAATGGCGGGCCGGGCGACGACCTCTACATCGTCGACACGCCTTTCGACCTGACCTTCGAGGCCGAGGGCGGCGGCCATGACGTGGTGCGGGCCGATATCCGCGGCGCGGGCTACTACCTCTGGCCGCATGCCGACGACCTGATCCTGCTGGGCGCCACGCCCTTCGGCGTCGGCAACGCCATCGCCAACCGCATCACGGGAACGGAAGGCGTGAACTGGCTGCTCGGCGGCGGTGGCAACGACACGCTGGAGGGGCGGGGCGGCAACGACGTGCTGTTCGGCCAGGCCGGCGCCGACCTCTTCCTCTTCGCACCGGGCATGCGTGTCGACACCATCGGCGATTTCGCTCCGGGCAGCGACCGGATCGCGCTGGCTGGCTTCGGCATAGGCGGGATCGACGCACTCCTCGCCCGCGCCCGGCAGGTGGGTGCGCATATCGCCATCGACCTCGACGGCGGCGACCGGGTCATCCTGCACAATGTCATGAAGGCACAGCTGACCGAGGCGAACGTGATCGTCGGCTGAGACCAGGGCTCGCCATGTCGCGTGATTCACGTCCTCGGTGATTCCACCGCGGACGATCGGGTCTACCCGGCAGGCTCCAGCCGGAGCACCTGGCCGCGCGGTGAATCCGTCAGGATGTAGAGCAACCCGTCCGGCCCCTGCAGCACTGTGCGGAAGCGCGCGATGTTGCGCAGCAGCCGCTCCTCCCCCGTCACGCGGTCGCCCTCCGTGGACAGGCGCACGAGCTGCGGCGGGTTCAGCGCGGCCAGGAACAGGCTGCCGCGCCAGCCGGGGAAGACGTCGCCCGTGTAGAAGGCGATGCCGGAGGGGCTGACGGCCGGGACCCAATAATGGATCGGGTCCTCCATGCCGGGCTTCGACGTGCCCTCCCCGATCGGGAAACTGCCCACATAGGTCCGGCCGTGGCTGACCACGGGCCAACCGTAGTTGCGGCCGGGGCGGATGACGTTGACCTCGTCGCCGCCGCGCGGGCCGAACTCCGCCTCCCACAGGCTGCCGGTCCAGGGGTTGAAGGCGAGCCCCTGCGGGTTGCGGTGGCCGAGGGAGAAGACTTCCGGCCGCGCCCCGGCCTGGCCCACGAAGGGATTGTCCGCCAGCGCCCGCCCGTCGCGGCCCAGCCGCAGCACCTTGCCGCCGAGGTCGCCGAGGCGCTGCGCCCGGGCCTCGTCGCCGAAGCGCTCCCCGGTCGAGAGGAAGAGCGCGCCGTCGCGCGGGTCGAAGGCGATGCGGCAGCCATAGTGGTTGCGCCCGCCCTCCTGTGCCGGGATGGCGTCCAGGATCGGCGTCGCGCCCTCCAGCGCGGTCGCGTCAGGGGACAGGCGCGCGCGCACGAGGCGCGTCAGCGCGCCGCCCTGCACCAGCGCCGCCTGGCAGAGATAGACCTCCCGCGTCGTGGCGAAATCCGGCGCGAGGGCGATGTCGAGCAGCCCGCCCTGGCCCCGCGCCTCCACCGCCGGCACGCCGCCGAGCGGGGCGGAGACCGTGCCGTCGCGGCCGATCAGCCTCAGCCGCCCGGGGCGTTCCGTCACCAGCAGCCGGCCATCCGGCAGGAAGGCCGCGCCCCAGGGGTGCTCGAGACCGGAGGCGAGCGCCGTCAGGCGGAAGGTCGCGCGTTCCGTGGCGAAGGGCGGCAGGGTGACGGGCGCGTCCTGCGCCCGCGCCGCCGCCGGGGATGCCAGCAGCAGCGCGGCGAGGACCGCGGCGAGCGGGCGCCTCACCCGATCTGGCTGGCGATCCAGCTCTTGAGCTGGCCCTTGGGCAGGGCGCCGACCTTGGTGTCGAGCAGCTTGCCGTCCTTGAACAGCATCATCGTCGGGATGCCGCGCACCGCGTAGTCGTTCGGCGTGCTCGGGTTCTCGTCGATGTTGACCTTGGCGATGGTCAGCTTGCCCTCGTACTCCTTGGCGATGTCGTCGAGGATCGGGGCGACCATGCGGCAGGGCCCGCACCACTCGGCCCAGAAATCCACCAGCACCGGGCCGGAGGATTCCAGCACGTCCTGCTTGAAGGTGTCGTCGGTGACGGCCTTGGTGAGTTCGCTCATGGGGTCCCTCGGGGGATGCGGCGGCGGGGGCCGCCGGTTCGGCCGCTGAAGGTCGGGGTCCGGGGCGGCCGGGTCAAGCGATTCCCCCCGGATGGGGGTCATCAGGCAGGTGCGTGCCGGTCCAGCAGCGCCCCCGGCAGCGGCATCACGGCCGCGCCATAGGTCCAGACCAGGGCGCAGTCCACCGCCCGCCCCGGAAAGGCCAACCGCAGCACGGCGCGGTAGGCCGCCATCTGCCGCAGGTAGAGCGGCGCCACCTCCTCCACCCGCCGCGGCGGCGGACGGTTCGTCTTGTAGTCCAGCACGAGCACGCGATCCGGCCCGATCACCAGGCGGTCCACCTGCCCCGCGATCAGCTGGCCCCCTACCCGGCCGGCGATCGGCGCCTCGGCCAGGCTGTCGGGGCCGAAGGCGGCGGCGATCTCGGGCACCGCCAGCAGGGCCAGCACCTCGGCCAGCACCTCCGCCTGC
>JAIYAI010000475.1 GCA_027489135.1 Acetobacteraceae bacterium | reverse complement strand
TGCGCCGGCAGCTGCGGACGCCAGCGCCAGAAGCCGTCGACGAGTCGCGCTTCCGGCGGCGCCTCCATGCCGGCGCCCGAGCCCTGGATCCGCGCCTCGACCAGCGTCACGCCGTCGGGCCCGGCGCGCCAGACCTCCTCCCACAGCGTCTTCTGGACCGAATGACGCCAGGAGAGCGTGATCTCGCCAGCGCCGAGCGAGACCGCGAGGGCGCCCGCGGCCAGGCAGAGGGTCATTGGCCCCGGTCCGCTCAGGCCTTCGCGGCGCGGTCGGTTGCCCGGGCGCGCCAGAGATGGACGCCGATCAGCAGGGCGGCGAGGCCGAAGCCGATCTCGTCGGTGATCGGCAGGGCCATCACCAGCGAGGCCGCGGCGGCGGCCGCCAGGGCCCGCTCCCACACCGCCATGTCGCGCTTCAGGAAGCCGATCGTCGCCGCGCCCCAGAGCGTGATCGCCAGCAGCGCTTTGCCGATGATGTAGGCGGCCCCGAGCGCATAGGAAAAGCCGGTGACGCCCTGCACCGGTTGCAGCATCAGAGCGGGATCATAGACCGCCATGAAGGGGATGACGAAGCCCGCCATCGCGATCTTCACAGCCTGTAACGAGATTCTGAAGCCTGATTCCTTGGCGATCGGCGCCGCCGCGAAGGCCGCCAGTGCGACCGGTGGCGTCAGGTCCGCCATGATGCCGAAATAGAACACGAACATGTGGCTGACGATCAGCGGCACGCCGAGCTTCAGCAGGATCGGCGCGGCGATCGAGGAGGTGATGATGTAGTTGGGGATCGTCGGGATGCCCATGCCGAGGATGAGGCTGACGATCATCGTCAGAACGAGTGCCAGGAAGAGCGACTTCTCGCCGACGGCGACGACCGCGTTGCCGAAGATCGTGCCGACGCCGGTGAGCGTCATGGTGCCGATGACGATGCCGACCACAGCGCAGGCGACACCCACCGGAATGGCCTGTCGTGCACCGTCGGCCAGCGCCTCCCGGCAGGCGGCGACCGTCTCGGCGCCGCCGCGCGTGGTCAGGCTGGCGAGGACGAGCAGCAGCACGACCCCGACCATCACCAGGATGCCGTACCAGAAGAAGAAGGCGCAGAGCAGCCCGAGGCCGACCCAGAACAGCACCCGCAGCGCGATCGAGCCGATCCCCAGTGCCAGCGAGCCGCCAAGGATCAGCACGACCGTGAGCGCCAGCCCGACCGAGCCGGAGAACAGCGGCGTGTAGCCGGAGAACAGCAGGTAGACGAGCACCGCCAGCGGCGCGATCAGATACCATTTCGTCGCCAGCGCCTTGCCGGCGCTGGGCAGTTCTTCCCGCGGCAGGCCGACGAGGCCCCGCTTGCCGGCTTCCAGATGCACGGCCAGGAAGGCGGCCGTGTAGTAGAGGATCGCCGGCACGATGGCAGCCTGGACGATGTCGGCATAGGGCACGTCGATCGTCTCGGCCATGATGAAGGCGACCGCCCCCATCACCGGCGGCATGATCTGGCCGCCCATCGAGGCGGTGGCCTCGACGCCGCCGGCGAAGGCGGGGCGGTAGCCGAAGCGCTTCATCAGCGGAATCGTGAACTGCCCGGTCGAGACGACATTGGCGACGCCCGAGCCCGAGATCGTGCCCATCAGCCCCGAGGAGAAGACGGCGACCTTGGCCGGGCCGCCGCGGGCGCTGCCGAACAGCCCCATGGCGATGTCGGTGAAGAGCTGGATCATCCCCGCGCGTTCGAGGAAGGAGCCGAACAGGATGAAGAGGAAGATGAAGGTGGCGGAGACGCCGGTCGGGGTCGCGTAGATGCCCTCCGTCCCGAAGGACATGTGCTCGATCACCTGCTCCAGCGAATAGCCGCGGTGGTTGAGCGGGGCGGGCAGCCATTGCCCGAACAGGCAGTAGGCGAGGAAGAGGCCCGAGACGATGGGCAGAGCCGGCCCCATGAAACGCCAGCAGATGACGAAGAGGACCGCGATGGCCGCGATGCCGACGACGAGGTCGGCCGGCGTGACCTCGCCAGCGCGCGCCACCAGCTCCTCGTAGAGAACCCAGTGATAGATGCCGATCGCGAAGCCGATGCCGGCGAGCGCCCAGGCCGAGACGACGGCGAGCCGGCCATGGCTCTTGTGCTGGGCGAGCAGGCCGCCGGCGACGAGGCAGAGGAAGCCGACATGCAGCGTCCTCAGGATCTGGTTGGGCAGCGAGCCGCCGAAGCGGGCGAGCAGCTCGACGACCACCAGCATCGGCAGGAAGGCGAGCAGCATCTCGAGCCAGGGCCGGGAGCGGGCGGCCCGGACGAGGATCGCGACGAGCCAGGCTGCCATGGTGAGGCGCAGCCCATCGACGAGGGTGACGCCGGCGACGCGATGGTCGAGCGGGACGTTGAAGGCGGTGGCGATCTGGAACAGCGAGAAGGCGATGGCGATCCAGAACAGCAGGCGACCCTGCCAGCCCGCGCCGAACCCGGGCGGCAGGCCGTGCTCCGGATCGACCGGGACGGCCGGCGTCTGCGCATGGATGCCGCCGATGTCCGGCACGGCCAGGGGCTTGGTCTCGTCTTTGCTCATCGTCGTCACCCGCTCAGAGAAAAGGCGGGGCCAGACATGCCGGCCCCGCCCATCGGTCGCCGGTCGGTCCGGCTCAGGAGCCGACCTTGAGACCCTTTTCCTTGAAGTAGCGCGCCGCGCCCGGATGCAGCGGGATCGGCATGCCCTCCAGCGCGCCTTCGAGCTTGATCGAGCGCGCGGCGGCGTGGGCGGCGCCGAGATCGCCGAGGCTTTCGTAGATGGCCTTGGTCATCTCGTAGACGGTCTCTTCCTTCATGCCCTCATGGGTCACGAGGTAGTTCATCACCGCCGCGGCGGGGACCGCCGCCGTCTGGCCGGTATAGGTGTTGGCGGGGATGGT
>JAIYAI010000525.1 GCA_027489135.1 Acetobacteraceae bacterium | reverse complement strand
TGAATGCCGAGGGGCCGGAGATCCTCTGGGGCTTCATCCACCGCTACGCGCCTGGCGTCACGCCCGAAAGCCACCCGATGCTGGCGCGGCTCGCCGAGGGCGCGGTCGCCTACTACCGCGACTTCGTGGCGCCGAAGAAGAAGTACCGCTCACCGACGGAGATGGAGCGCGCGGCGCTGGAGGATCTGCTGCACGTGCTGCGGTCGCTCGACGCGGCCTCGGATGCCGAGGCGATCCAGAACGCGGTCTTCGAGATCGGCAAGCGCCACCCCTTCCCGAACCTCCGCGACTGGTTCGGCTGCCTCTACCAGGTGCTGCTCGGCCAGCAGGAGGGCCCGCGCTTCGGCGGCTTCGTCGCGCTCTACGGCATCCCCGGCACCATCGGCCTGGTGGAATCCGCGCTCGCCCGAACCGAAGAGGCCGCCGCCGAGTGAGCGCACCGCCCGCGCAGCCCTCCCGCTGGGCCTGGCTCCGGCGCAACGGCGCGGCGCTGTTCGGCGTGGTGCTGCTGGTCGGCGCCGTCTACGTGGTGCAGCGCGAATTCCGCAACCTCTCGGTCGCGGATGTGCGCACGGCCATGGCGGCGATCCCGGTCTCGGCGCTGTGGATCGCGGGCGGCTTCACGATCCTCGCCTATGGCGTCCTCGCCATCTACGACAAGCTCGGCTCGATCTATGCCGGCCACCCCGTCTCCTGGGCGCGGTCGCTGCTGGCCTCGTTCTGCGGCTATTCGCTCGCGCACAACCTGGGCTTCGCCGCGGTCTCGGGGGCTGCGGTGCGCTACCGGCTCTACTCTGCCTGGGGGCTGACGCCGGTCGAGATCGCCAAGGTCGTGGGCTTCACCTCGCTCACCTTCGGCCTCGGCGGCATGGCGCTCGGCGGCCTGGTGCTGCTGGTGGAGCCGGAGGTGGTGCCCTGGTTCGGCACCCACCTGCCGCACTGGGCGCTGCAGGCGCTGGTGGTGCCGGCCTGGGGCATGGTGATCGGCTACATCATCCTCAGCCGCTTCGTCCGCCACATCCGGGTCTTCGGGCACGAGATCGACCTGCCCTCGCCGGGGATGGCGCTGGTGCAGGTGGCGCTGGCCACCGCCGACGTCGCGGTGACGGCGGCGATCTTCTACTGGCTGCTCCCCCCCGCCGAGGGCCTGACCTTCGTGCGCTTCGTCGGCATCTACCTCGCGGCCTATGCCGCGGGGATCCTGGCGCATGTGCCGGGCGGCCTCGGCGTCTTCGACGGGGCGATCCTGATCGGCCTCGCCCCGTACATGCCGGCGGCGGAGGTCATTGGCGCGCTGCTGGTCTTCCGCCTCTACTACTACATCATCCCGCTGTTCATCGCGGGGACGCTGTTTGCCAGCTTCGAACTCGGCCAGCGCCGCGCCGTGCTGGCGCGCTTCGCCGCGATCGGCGCGGGGGCGGAGACGCTGGAGGTGCCGGCCATCGCCTCCCTCGTCGCTCTGGCCGGCGCGCTCCTGGTCTTCCTCGGCTCGCTGCCCGTCGACGGCTCCGTGCTGGCGGAGTGGGCGGGGTACGAGGCGGCGATCGCTTCCCACTTCGCCGCCTCCATCCTCGGCTCCCTGCTGCTGGTGATGGCCTATGGGCTGATCCGGCGGCTGACGCTCGCCTGGTGGGCGACGCTGCTGCTGCTGGCGGCGGGCGCGGGCATCGTCTGGCTGCGCGGGGAGGCCTGGTGGCTCTGGGGCGCCTTCCTGCTGGTGGCGGGCTTCCTCGCCTCGATGCGCGGGGCTTTCTACCGCGACGCGCGGCTGCGCCGCGAACCCATGTCGCCCGAGGTGCTGCTGCCGCTGCTGGCGGTGGCGGGCTGCGGCATCACCCTTGCCCTCGTCGCCCATGGCAAGCGGGTGGCGGATACCTCCTGGTGGGGCGTCGTCTTCTCCCCCGTCGCGCCGGATTCGCTGCGCTTCACCGTCGGCCTGACGGGCGTGCTGCTGCTGGTCGGCATGGTGCGGCTGTTGCGCCCCGCCCGCATCCGGCCGCTGCCCTGGGACGAGGCGATGCGCGAACGCCTCGCGGCATTCGGCGCGCTGGCGCCGGGCCAGGCCGATGGCGCGGTGCTGGGGGAGTCGGGTACGGCCGGCGTCGCCTTCCTCAAGCGGGAGGGGGTGTGGCTCGCGCTCGGCGATCCGGCGGGGGAGGCGCGGGACCGGATCTCCGCCATCTGGCGCTTCCGCGATATCTGCGACCGCGCCGGGGTGGATGCAGCCTTCTGGCGCGTCGGGCCGGAGTTGCTGCGGGTCTATGGCGATATCGGGCTGACGGCGGTGCCGATGGGCCGAACGCGGGAGGGCGGCGGGGCACTGTATCTCGCACTGCGGGCGGAGCGGGATCTGGAGCGGCTGCGGGGGCTGCTGCCGTCCGGGCTGCAGCAGGAGATGGCGGCGGAGGGGCGGCGGGACGCGGCGTGAGGGGGCCTCGCGCATCGCCTATTTGCGAATCACTCTCAATCGCATAATCTCGCCCAGCCCAGCGATTTGGGCCCAGCGAAAGGCCCGCCATGACGCACGCCGCCACGCCGACCCGCCCCCTCTTCCGCCACCTGCCCCCCGAGGCGCGCCTCCTCGTCGCCGCTGTCCGCGCCGGCCAGGCCGATCTCCGCAACGGTACCCCGTGGGAGGAGGGCGAGATGCTCGCCCTCTGCGACGCCGTCGGCCTCCGCCGCTGCGCCGCCGCGCGCCTCGGCGCCTTCGTCTGCTTCCTGCTGCGGGAGGCCGCGGCGCATCCCCCCGCGCTCGCGCCGCAGGGCTGCTGCGGCCTGACCGCGGCGGAGAGGACGCTGGCCGCCGCCGTCTCCGGCCCGGACGCGGCGGAGCGCGCGGCGCGGCGCATCGTCGCGGGGTGGTGGCCGATGCGCCGGCGCATCCAGGGCATCGCGCTGCTCGCGCTGGCGGTGCAGGATCTGGCCGCATGGAGCACGCGCGCCTGACGGGACTGGCGCGGCGCGCCCCACCGACGACCTGGACGATGGCGGCCACCCGCTAACGACCGGGCTGATCCGCCCCCGCCGCGTCCGGCTCCTCCCCCAGCGCGGCAAGCGCCCGCAGCGCCGTCTCCTCCCCGGGCCGGAAGGCCAGCGCCAGCCGGAACTGTAGCGCCGCCTCGGCGGCATCCCCATCGCGTGCCAGGGCCAGCTCCCCCCGGCCGACGGCGAGCGCCGCATTGAGTCGCCGCACCTCCTCCGAAAGCCCCAGGATCATGGCGATGCCGGCCTCCAGCACCTCGGCCTCGGCCGGCAGCGTCTCCGTCTCCGGATAGCGGCCGAGATCCTCGGAGAAGAGGCTGGGCCGGTCCGGGAAGAACGCCGCCCGCAGCCGCTCGTTCGACTCCGCGAAGCGAGCGAGGAAGCGGGCGGCCGCCGCACGGCCCGGCAGGCGCGGCGGGCCGAGGGAATCCGCGCCCAGGAACGGCAGCAGCGACGGGCGGGGCGGGGCGGCGGCCGGCATCTGCCGGCGCCGCGCGGCGATACGGCGGAGCAGTTCCTGCGCCACGGCGTTCAGCGACCGGTTGCGCAGCGGCGTCGGCGCCAGTGCCGCGGCGTCGAAGCCGCAGGCGGCCGCGAAGTCCCGCACCGCATCGCCGCCGAGAAGGCTGGCGGGCTCGAAGAGACGCACCCGCATCGCCTCGTGGCCGAACACGCCCGCCCAGGCCGAGACCAGGGCGTGGTAGTCGAAGTAGAGCCGCACGCGCTCCGGCAGCGGGTCCGTCTCCGGCAGGATCGCCGCGCGGTCGAAGCGCTCGCCGCGGAGGCGCGTGGAGTATAGGCTCACCGCGACCTCGTCCTGCCGGCGCAGGTAGACGAGGATGGTCACCGCGGCGAAAAGTGGGGTCGTCAGATCCTGCAGCCGGCGGATCTCCGCCGCGGACGCCAGCCGGCCGTGGCAGTGCTCGCCCGAGAAGATCACGGTGTAGATGTGCGGCGGCAGGGCCTCGACCTCCGCGCGCAGCCGCGCCGGCAGCGTCGCCTGCACCGCGGCGCGACCGCCCGGCACGCCGGCGCAGAGGTCGCGCGTCGCTGCCTCGCTGCCGGCATAGATCGCCAGGTACTTGTGGTTGGGCCCGCCGAGGCAGGTGGCGACGTGGAAGCCCTGCCGCGCCAGCGCCGCCTGGTTGCGGGCCAGCATCTCCTGGATGGAGGTCGTGCCCGTCTTCTCCGTGCCGATGTGGAAGATGAGGCGGCGCGGGACGGTCATGATGGAACGGCGTGCTACCGAGCTTGATGGTCTGGGATCAAGCTAACCGACGACATCTGCAGGGCAAGGCCATCCCCATTGCGGCTGACCTCGATGATCACCAAGGCTTCCCGATCCCTTGACCCAAGTGCCCGTTGGGGTCTTGTTCCTGGCGCAGTCAGGACTGTTCGGCACTCGCTCAGATACACCGATACCGATCGGCAATCGAGGTTGTTCCTGCTCACAAACGCCCTGTACTGGTCATCGGTCAGTGATCCGCGCGCATAGAGCGATCGGATCCTTCTCGAAAATGCAGAGACGGTCTTCTGTGCCCGCATGGGACCGAGATTTGCAGAATCGCGCCAGATGGAAATCGAGGGCTCCCGGTCAGGGTCAACATCATTGATGGACGATCGCAGAGCGCCCTCGATATCTGGACTTCTGTTTGTGCAGGCAGAAACGAACACGGCGGCGTGGATGCACAATGGGATGGCCAGTCTTATGCGGGTAATCCTCCTGTGTCTTTCCGCTGTCGGTAGTCGTTCTGCACTCACTGGCTCGCCCAGACGATCCGGTGGATCCACGCCAGTTCCTCCAGGTCGAAGGCGAAGTCCGGGTGCAGCGGGTTCAGGCTGCGCAGTTCCACCCGCCGCGCCGATTGCCGCTTCAGCTCCTTCGCCATCACCTCGCCCTGCTGCGTGCGCGCCACCACGCGGTCGCCGCGGCGCACCGGCGCGGCGGGGGAGACGATGACGATGTCCCCGTCGCGGAACACCGGCGTCATCGAATCGCCGTGGATCTCCAGCGCATACGCATTCGGGTCGCCGACCTCGGGCACCGCGATCTCATCCCAGCCGCCGCCCACCGGATAGCCGCCATCGTCGAAGTAGCCCTCCGCCCCCGCCTGGGCGAGGCCGATCAGCGGGATGCGCCGTTGCGCCACCGCCCGCGCGGCGTCGCGCATCAGCGCAGGCGCACCGGTGACCAGCGCGGCGAAGTGCTCGATCCCCGTGCCCGTGGCGGACAGCACCTTGGCCACGCTCTCGGTCGATGGCCAGCGCGCGCGCCCATCCGCGCCGATCCGCTTCGACGGGTTGAAGGCGGTGGCGTCCAGCCCCGCCCGCCGCGCCAGCCCGGAGGCGGAGAGGCCGTGCTCCGCCGCAAGGGCGTCGAGAGCCCGCCACACATCCTCATGCCGCATCATCGCAATTCGCCCCGGAATGGGCCGCGTTCGGGCGCGGCCGATCTGAGCAAAATATCCTAGGCGGACAGTCAGGATGCAATAGGTCTGATTTCCTCAATTCGAACTTGCATCGATTACGCAACGAGGCATATGTTCACATTATGTTCCGGAATCCCCCCAAGCCCCGGGACAGTCAGGAGACAGCATGTCGACCGCCCCCCGCCCCGGCCACGCCCCGGTCCGCGCCCAGGCCGCCCGCACCGAGCCCTTCGGCAGCGCCGAGGATGCCTGGTTCTGGACCATGGCTGCCCTCGCCGCCCGGCGCGAGGGCGCCCGCATCAAGGCCGGCCAGGGCCTGGTCACCCGCCCCTGCGAACCCGACGACGTGGTGAAGGTTCTTGACCGCCTCTACCGCCAGCGCAGGATCGAGCTCGCCCATGCCCGCATCCTGCGGATCTGGGGAGAGCGCGGCATCGCCCCGGATCCGCGCACCACCGCCGAGCGCGGCGACTGGCGGCTCTGGCGGGAGGCGATGGCCCGGCTCGAATGGCCGCTCAGGGTCAAGGGCATCGTGGATGACACGCTGCCCGCCCGCGCGCCGGCCGAGGGCGTGGTGCTCCCCTTCCCGGGGCCGCGCTAGGCCCGTGTCCGCCCTTCCCGGGCCCGCGCCGACGCCACGCCGCACCGGCCCGCTGCCCCGCGGCTGCGAGAGGCCCGCGACGCACTTGCGGGCACTGACATCGCCGCCGCCGAGGCGGCGCTGCGGGCGCATGACGGGGCGGTCCGCG
>JAIYAI010000630.1 GCA_027489135.1 Acetobacteraceae bacterium | reverse complement strand
GGGCGCGCGATCTGGCAGGGGTGGTGCGCCATGTCGCCGGTGATGAAGGCCTCCTGCCCCTCGGAACTGATGCGCACGCTGACATGCCCGGGCGTGTGCCCAAAGCTCGGCGCCAGTCGCACCTCCTCGCAGAGCCGGTGGTCATGCTCCACCAGCTCATGCAGCCCGGCATCGACGATGGGCTGCACGCTGTCGTCGAACACGGCCCGCTGCGAGCCCTCCGCGGCGCGCTGCCAGTGCTCGTACTCCTTCCGGCCGAAGAGGTAGCGCGCCTTCGGGAAGGTCGGCACCCACTTGCCGTCCCTCAGCGAGGTGTTCCACCCGACATGGTCGGTGTGCAGATGCGTGCAGAGCACCGTGTCGATGCTCTCCGCCGGGTAGCCCGCCGCGGCGATGTCGGCCAGGAAACTCCCCTGCCGCTCGTTCCAGTGCGGGATCTTCCGCCCCTGCTTGTCGTTGCCGAGACAGGTATCGACCATGATCCTGCGTCCGCGCGGCGTCTCGATGATCAGCGCATGGATGGAGAGGATCAGCTTCCCCTCCGGCGTCGCGAAATGCGGCACGAGCCAGTCGATCTGCCGCACCTCCTCCGGCGTCGCCTGCGGCAGCAGGAAGCGGCTGCCGCCGGCCATCTCCAGCTCGATCACCTTGGTGACGCGCACCTTGCCGATATTCCACTGCATGATGGCTACTTCCTCAGGACGGGCGCCACCGCCTCGCGCAGCTTCCCGCCACGCTCCGCGATCTCGCGCAGCAGCGGCGCCGGCGCCCAGCGCGCGCCATAGCGCTGATGCCAGGCGGCGATCTGGTTGTAGACCGCCTGCGCGCCGATCGTGTCCGCCCAGAACATCAGCCCGCCGCGATAGCGCGGGAAGCCGAAGCCGTTCAGCCACATCACGTCCATGTCGGAAGCCCGCAATGCCTTGCCTTCCTCGATGATCTTGCAGACCTCGTTCACCGAGGCAAACAGCAGCCGGTGCAGGATCTCCTCCTCGGTGAAGACGCGCTGCTCGATCCCGTTCTCCTTCGCGACCTCGGCGATGATCGTCGCGACCTCGGGGTCGACATGCGGCGTGCGGTCGCCCTTCTCGTAGCGGTACCAGCCGGCGCCGGTCTTCTGCCCCTTGCGCCCCATCTCCACCAGGCGGTCCGGCACCGGCAGCATGCGGTAGTTCGGATCCTCCGCCTTGCGGCGCCGGCGCGTGTTGTAGCTGACGTCGAGCCCCGACATGTCGTTCACCGCGAAGGGGCCCATCGGGTAGCCGAAATCGACCATCACCTTGTCGATCTGATGGGGCAGCGCGCCCTCCTCCACCATCAGGTTCTGTTCCATGGTGAAGCCGATGCGGCTGCGGTTGGCGGCGAAGCCGTCGCAATTGCCAGCATAGGCGCTGATCTTGTTGATCGTCCGCCCCAGCTTCATCGCCGCGGCCAGGGTCTCGGGCGCTGTCTTCGTGCCCTCCACCACCTCGAACAGCTTCATCACGTTGGCCGGCGCGAAGTAGTGCGTGCCGGCCACCGCCTCCGGCCGCTTCGTCACGCCCGCGATCTTGTCGATGTCGATCGCGCTGGTGTTGGTGAACAGCAGCGCCCCCGGCTTCATGTGTTCGTCGAGCGCGCGGAACACCTCCTGCTTCACGGGGATCTGCTCGAACACGGCTTCGATCACCGCGTCGCAGTCGGCGATCTCCGCATAGGTCCCGACCGGCTCGATCAGCGGCAGGCGCTTGTCCATCTCCGCCTGCGTCAGGCTGCCGCGCTTGACCGAGATGGCGTAGTTGTCGCGGATTTTCTGCATCCCGCGCTCCAGCCCCTCCGGCGTCGCGTCCATCAGCTTCACGGGGATGCCGACATCGGCGAAGCCCATGGCGATGCCGCCGCCCATGGTGCCGGCGCCGACCACGGCCATGGTCTTGATCTCCGGCAGCACGAGGTCCTTCGGCAGATGCGGCAGCTTCGCAACCTCGCGCTCGGCGAAGAAGGCGTAGCGCAGCGCCTTGGCCTCATCGGCGTTCTCGAGCTCGTTGAACAGGCGCCGCTCCTCGGCCACGCCGTCCTTGAAGGGCAGCTTCGTCGCCGCCTCCACTGCCGCGATACAGTGGTAGGGCGCCTTCTGGTTGCGCGCACGGCGGGCGATGGACTTCCGCATCTCCTCGAACATCGCCGGCGTCGCCTCGGCGAGCCGCTCCGTCATCTCGCTGACGCGGCGCAGCGGCTTGCCCGCCACGGACTTGGCGTAGGCGATGGCCTCTGCCCGCAGGTCCTTTCCCGGCACGATGGCGTCGATGATGCCGAGCGCCTTCGCCTCCTCCGCGGGCACGTGGCGGCCGGAGACGATCATCTCCATCGCCGCCTTCGGCCCGATCAGCCGGGGCAGCCGCTGCGTGCCGCCGCCGCCCGGCAGGATGCCGATCAGTACCTCCGGCAGCCCGACCTTCGCGCTGGCCACGGCGATGCGGTAGTTGCAGGACATCGCGTTCTCGAGACCGCCGCCCAGCGCATAGCCATGGATGGCGGCGACGATCGGCTTGGTGCTCTCGTCCAGTGCCTCGTAGCTGCGCTTCGGGCTCGGCGGGCGGGGCGTGCCGAAGCGGCGGATATCGGCGCCGGCGATGAAGGTGCGGCCGGCGCCGATCAGCACCATGGCCTTC
>JAIYAI010000436.1 GCA_027489135.1 Acetobacteraceae bacterium | reverse complement strand
GGAGCGGGTGCTGGAGGCGGCGCGGGGCTAGACCATGTTCCGCGCGCACCGAGGCGCGGATCATGGTCCAAGCCTTTGTTTCGTCGCGTGATCCTCGCCCCAGGCGCGCAGCTACCCCGGCATCGCCAACACGTTCTTCGCAATGATGTTGCGCTGGATCTCGTTCGATCCGCCATAGATCGTCGCCGGCCGCGCCTGGATGTAGAGCCCGCCGATGTTGAGGTCGCGGTTGCCGTCCATCGGCTCCAGCAGCCCCGCATTCTCCCCGCCGATCTCGACCATCAGGTCGGTGATCTTCTGGAAGAGTTCGGTCTGGATCACCTTCAGCATCGAAACATCGGGGCCGAGCGATTCACCGCGGCGCAGCTTCGCGACATGCGTGCCGAACAGCGCCTTCAGGTCCTCGAGTTCGAGGCGGAGCTTCGCGTAGGCATCCTCGAACAGCGGATCCTCGGCCACGCCCATGCGGTCGGCCAGGATCTTCAGGCGGGACAGCGCATAGGCGGATTGCCGGGGCGCGCCGAGGAAGATGCGCTCGAAGCCGAGCAGCGCCTTGGCCATGTCCCAGCCCTTGTTCAGCGTGCCGACCAGGTTGGCACGGGGCACGCGGACATTGTCGAAGAAGGTCTCGCAGAACTCGTCATGCATCTCGAGGTTGATGATGGGACGTACGGTGATGCCGGGCGTCTTCATGTCGACGAGGAGGAAGCTGATCCCCTCCTGCTTCTTCGCCTGCTTGTCGGTGCGGACCAGCAGGAAGATCCAGTTGGCGTCCATCGCCAGGGTGGTCCAGATCTTCTGCCCGTTCACCACGTAGTGGTCGCCGTCCAGCACCGCCTCGGTCCGCAGCGCGGCGAGGTCGGAGCCGGCGTTGGGCTCCGAATAGCCCTGGCACCAGACATGCTCGCCCGAGAGGATCTTCGGCAGGAAGAAGCGCCTCTGCTCCTCGGTCCCGTACTTGATCACCAGCGGCCCGAGCATGACGATGCCGTGGTCGTTGGTGCGCGCCACGCCGTGGCGTTCGTATTCCTCGCTCAGGATGATCTGCTTGACCGGCGACAGGCCGAGGCCGCCATGCTCCTTCGGCCAGGCGGGGCAGAGCCAGCCCTCCCGCGCGAGGATGTGGTACCATTCCTTGTTCTCCGCCCAGTGCAGGCGCTTCGGCGGGTTGCGGAGGTGCTCCGGGTAGTGCGTGTGCAGGAAGGCGCGCACGACCTGGCGGAAATGCTCGTCCTCCAGCCCGTCGAGATCGGCCGGGGCCGGGATGCGGATGGCGTCCATGGGATCAGCCTCCCCTGAATTGCGGCTTGCGCTTCTCGAGGAAGGCGCTGCGGCCTTCCCGCGAGTCTTCGGTCATGAACAGGGCAGACTGGAAGGTCCGTTCGTCCTCCAGTGCGCGGTCGAGCCCCTCGCCCAGGATCTGCTTGGTCAGCGCCATCGGTGCCGGCGCCTGCTCGGCGAGGAACTTCGCCTTCTCCAGCGCCTTCGCCAGGGCATGGCCCTTGGGCACGACATGGTCGACGAGGCCGATGCGCTCGGCTTCGGGGGCGCTGAGCTGGTTGTGGTAGAGCAGGATCTGCCGCGCACGGCCCTGGCCTATTCGCGCCGGCAGGGTGTGCGGCAGGCCGAGATCGGCCATCAGACCGATGCGGCCGAAGCCGGCGCCGAGCCGCGCATCGTCGGCGGCGACGATGGTGTCGCAGGCGCAGGCGAGCGACAGCCCGGCACCGACGCAATAGCCCTCCACCGCCGCGACGATGGGAAGCTGGCCCATGACCATCAGGCGGATGAGCTGGTGGGACCGCCGCATGCGTTCGCGCCCGGCAAGCTGGTCCGACACATCCATGCCGGAGATGTCGCCGCCGGAGCAGAAATGGCCGCCGCCGCCGGTCAGCACCACGGCGCGGACGGCGCGGTCGCCGATGGCGCGCTCCAGCGCCTCCAGCATCGCGGTGCGCAGCGGCATGGCCAGCGCGTTGCGGCGTGCGGGGTAGTCGAGCGTCAGGACCAGGACCGCGCCGTCGCGCTCCTCGACCAGGCGCATGGTGTCGATACTCTGGCTCATTCGTCCGTCTCCGGCGCCGTCGCCATGAACCGCCGGCGGTGCAACGCCGCGCCGCCGAACTGCCCGGCCAGCACCATCGCCTTCCGCAGGAACAGGCCGACATCGTACTGGTCGGTGTAGCCGATGCCGCCATGCAACTGGATGCACTGGCGCGTGACCAGGATCGCCGCCTCGCTGGCGCGGGCCTTGGCGCGGCTGACCGCAGCGCGGCGGGCATCGCCGGTGGCGCCGTCGTCCAGGATCGCCGCCGCGCTCTCGATGCTGGCGCGGGTCAGGGCGGTCTGCATGGCCAGATCCGCGGCGCGGTGCTGCAGCGCCTGGAAGGTGCCGATGATCTTCCCGAATTGCTGCCGCGTCTTCAGGTAGTCCAGCGTCATGGCGAAGGCGCGGTCCATGCCGCCAAGCAGATAGGCCGCACTGGCCAGCGCCGCGTCGTCCAGCAGCGCGGGCAACACGGCGCCGATGTCGTCGGCGATGCGCGTGACCTTCGACAGGTCCGGGCGCAGCGTGCCGAAAGTGCCACCATCCTGGGTCTGCTCCAGGACGAGGTCCGCGCCGGCGGCGGGCTGGCAGTGCAGCGCGATGCCGCCGCCCTCGCGCACCGGGACCAGGAAGGCCTCGGCGCCGCCGGCATTCGTCAGGAACCGCCGCGCGCCGTCCGGGGATGCGGGAACGTCGATGCGGTCCGCCCGCTCCTGCCAGGCGGTCAGCACCAGCGCCTCGCCCGAGAGCACCCGCGCCAGCAGCGCCTTTTCCTCCGCCGCGGCGAGCAGACCGGCCGAGAGTGCGGCCTGGATCAGCGGCTCCGGCGCCAGGCCGGCGCCCAGAGCCTCGACCAGCGCGCACATCTCGCCCATGCCGAGGCCGGCGCCACCCGCCGCTTCCGGCACCCGCAGCCCGATCCAGCCAAGCTCCCCCATCTGCCGCAGCACGGCCGGGTCATGGCCCGGCGCCTCGAATCGCAGACCCCGTATCCGCGCCAGGTCGCCGCCCGGCGGCGCGACCGCCGCCGCGCTGTCGCGGATCATGCGGATCGATTCGAGGCGATCGCTGTCGTCCAGCGCTGCGGCGCTCATGTCCCGGGATCCTCCATTTGCCCGGCACAGTAGCCCAGGCGGCGCAGCGGTCCAGGCCCCGCCGGCGCGCGTCAATCGAGCGCGACCAGCGTGTCGCCGGGCCGGATGACGCCGCCCTGCTCGATCGAGCAGTTGAGGCCGGACCGGTTGTACAGCGGCAGGAAGACCGGCCTGTTCAGCAGCTTTTCCAGGTATTTGCAGGGGAAGTTCAGCCGCCCGCCGCGCAGGATCACCTCCGCGCCCACGCGGAAGCGGCGGCCGACCAGATGGTTCAGCGGCACGCCGCGCACGGTCAGGTTGCGGCGGTGCTCCTCCGGCCGCAGCAGGACGGGGCCGCCCTGCAGGGGTGGGTCGTTGCGCTGCAGCGCATCCAGCACCTCCTGCTCGATCAGCGTCACCTCGCGCACCTCGGGCTTCGGCGAGTAGGTGCCGGTGCCGAGGAAGTAGCGGTCGCCCTCGATCCCGCGACCGGCGACGCAGACCGCCTCGGCCAGGGGCCGCATGGCGGCGGAGCCCTCGGGCGCGACATGGATGTGCAACAGCACGCCCTGCCAGCCCTCGGCGCCACCGGGCTGCGCGCGCGCGGCGCTGCCCTGCGGATGCGCGAAGGCCTCCACCATGCTGGGTGGGGTATCGGTCATGCCGGTCTTCCTCATTCCATCCGGTAGGCGTCGAGGCCCGTCGCCGCCGTCGCGCCGGCATCCACGGGCACGATGGCGCCGGTCATCCAACGGGCATTGCCGCCGCACAGGAAGGCCACCGCGGCGCCGACATCCCAGCCCGAGCCCTCGACCCGAAGGATGGAGCGGTTCTTCCGCGCCTCCCGCCGCTCCGGCGTCATGCCGCCGGCCTGGACCATGGGCGTATAGACCATGCCGGGACAGACGCAGTTCACCCGGATGGCGTCCTTCGCGTGGTGCACGGCCATGGCGCGGGTCATGTTGACCACGGCCCCCTTGCTGGTCGGATAGAGCAGCGAGGGATGCCCGCCTTTCAGCCCGGCGACCGAAGCGATGTTCACGATGGCCCCGCCGCCGGACTTGCGCATCGCCGGCACGGCGTACTTCGCCATCAGCATCATCGAGGTGACGTTCACCAGCAGGCCGTGGTTCCATTCCTCGAGGTCGCAATGCTCCGCATCGCCCTTGGCGCCGCCGATGCCGACATTGTTCACCAGCGCATCCAGCCGGCCCCAGCGCTCCGTGCCGGCCGCGACGATGCGGGCGCAGTCCTCCTGCCGCGTCACGTCGGCGCCGACGACGATGCTCTCCGCCCCGCCCTCCTCGGCGATCATGCGGCGCGTGTCCTCGGCCCAGGCCGCGTTCGCGTCGGCGAGCACAACATGCGCGCCGGCCCGCGCAAGCAGGATGGCCGCGGCACGGCCGTTGCCCACGCCCTCTCCGGGGCGGGAGCCCGCGCCGGTGACGATGGCGACCTTGCCCTTGAGGTCCTCGCCGATCGGGATGCTCATTC
>JAIYAI010000304.1 GCA_027489135.1 Acetobacteraceae bacterium | reverse complement strand
AGTGCCGGCCGCTACCACCTGCCGGCCGACGACCACGACGCGCCGCTCGATCCCAACTTCTGCGGCCAGGCGCGGGTCTTCACCGACGCCGAGGGCTGGTACCGCTACACGACGATCCGCCCCGGCGCCTATCCCTGGCGCAACCACCACAACGCCTGGCGGCCCGTGCACATCCACTACTCGCTCTTCGGGGCGGGCTTCGCGCAGCGCCTGATCACGCAGATGTACTTCCCTGGCGACCCGCTGCTGCCGCTGGATCCGATCTTCAACTGCGTGCCGGACCCGGCGGCGCGGGAGAGGCTGATCGCGCGCTTCGACCTCGACGTGACCAGGCCCGAATGGGCGCTGGGCTATCGCTTCGACATCGTCCTGCGCGGCCGCGACGCGACGCCGATGGAGAACCCCGCATGAGCGCGGCGACGGCCAGCCAGACCGCCGGGCCCTACTGGCACCTCATCGACCACCCCGAATGGGCCGACCTGTTGCGCGCCGACGGGCCGAATGCCGGGTTCACCGGCGGCGCGCGCATCGTGCTGACGGGCCGCATCACAGATGGCGACGGCGCGCCCTGTGCCGACGCCATGGTGGAGATCTGGCAGGCCGATCCGGAGGGCTCCTACGAAGGCAGCTTCCATGGCTTCGGCCGCAGCGCCACGGACAAGGATGGCCGATTCCGCTTCGTCACGGTGAAGCCGGGCCCCGTGCGCGGCCGCGGCAATGCGACCCAGGCGCCGCATGTGACGCTGACCCTCTTCGCCCGTGGCCTGCTGACGCACCTGACGACGCGGCTCTACTTCGCCGGCGAGGCGCTGAACGCGACCGATCCCGTGCTGGCTTCGGTGCCGGCGGCGCGGCGGGGCACGCTGGTCGCGCAGCCCGCGGGGGACGGCGCGTGGCGCCTCGACATCCGCCTGCAGGGCGAAGGCGAAACCGTCTTCCTGGACGTCTAGCGGCCCGATGACCGGAGCGCCGCAAGGCGCGGCGGTCTGAATCGGCCCGCTGGCAGATTGCTGCCGATGACCGAAGCGCCGGAGGGCGCGGAGGCCTGAATCGGCCCGCTTCATGGAGTTTCCGATGCCCGTGAACTTCGCCGACGCGCCCGTGATGGGCGCGCTCTACGGCACCGACGCGATGCGCGCCGTGATGAGCGAGCACGCCTTCCTCCAGCGCATGCTGGACGTGGAAGCGGCGCTGGCCCGCGCCCAGGCGCGCCTCGGCATCATCCCGGACGAGGCGGCACCCGCCATCACCGCCGCTGCCGATGCCAACCGCCTCGACAAGCCCGCGCTGGCCGCCGCGACGCGCAACACGGGCTACCCGGTCGTCGGCCTGGTGAAGCAGCTCTCGGCGCTGGCGGGGCCGGAGGCCGGGCGCTGGACGCATTGGGGCGCCACCACCCAGGACATCATGGACAGCGCGGTGGTGCTGCAGATCAGGGACGGGCTTGACCTGATCGACGCCGACCTCGCGCGCTGCATCGCGGGCTTCGCCGCCATGGCGCGGACGCACCGGGACACGGTGATGGCCGGCCGCACCCATCTGCAGCACGCCCTGCCCGTCACCTTCGGCTACAAGGTCGCGGTCTGGCTCTCGCCGCTGATCACGATGGCGGAGCGCTTCGCCCAGCTTCGCCCGCGCGTGCTGCGGGTGGAGTTCGGTGGCGCCGCCGGCACGCTCGCCTCGCTCGGCACCCAGGGGGAGGCGGTGCAGGCGGAACTGGCGCAGGAACTCGGCCTCGCCGTGCCGGACATCCCCTGGCATGTCGCGCGCGACGGCATCGCGGAGGCGGTCTCGACGCTCGGCATCCTCTGTGGCGCGCTCAGCAAGGTCGCCACCGACGTGATCCTGCTGATGCAGACCGAGGTCGCCGAGGTTTCCGAACCCTATGTCGATGGCCGCGGCGGGTCATCGACCATGCCGCAGAAGCGCAACCCGATCTCCTGCGAGTACATCATCGCCCAGTCGCGCGGCGTGCACGCGCTGGTGCCGCAGGTGATGGCGGCGATGGCGCAGGACCAGGAGCGCGGCACCGGGCCCTGGCAGGCGGAGCCGCTGGCGGTGGGCCAGGCCTTCCTGCTGGCGCATGGCGCGCTGTCGCAGGCGCTGACGCTGGCCGAGGGGCTGGTGGTCGACCCGGCGCGCATGCGCCGCAACCTCCACAGCACGGGCGGGCTGATCGTGACGGAGGCGGTGATGATGGGCCTGGCGCCTGCGCTCGGCCGCGGCGAGGCGCATCATGTCGTGCACCGCGCCTGCGACGTGGCGCTGGACCAGGGCATCCCGCTGGCCGATGCGCTGCTGCGCGAGACCAGCGTGGCGGCGAAGCTCGACCGCGCGGCGATCGAGCGCATGACGGATCCTGCAGGTTATCTCGGGGCGGCGGGGGCCTTCGTGGACCGGGTGCTGGCTCGGGTGGGGTGAGAGTCGCGCCACTCCCATCCCGGCCCTCCCCCCGCCAGCGGCGGAGGGAGGTCCCGCATCAGTCCGGCTTGATGCCGGTGCGCCGCACCACCTCGAACCACCCCTCCGTCTCGCGCTTCAACCGGGCGGAGACCGCCGCGGCATCCGTGTAGCGCACGAAGGTCCCGGCCTCCTCCGCGCGGCGCTGCACGTCGGGCATCGCCATCACCGCCTGCACCTCGCGCTGCAGCCGGTCCAGCACCGGCTGCGGCGTCCGCGCCGGCGCGTAGAGCGCGTACCAGACATCCACCGGGAAATCGCCGAGTCCGGCCTCCGCCGTCGACGGCACGTCGGGCAACGCGGGATGCCGCTGTGCACCGGTGGTGGCGATGGCGCGCAGCCGTCCATCGCGGATGAAGCCGATCACCGGCGGCGGCGAGTTCATGTAGAACTGGATCCGCCCGGCCAGCAGGTCGCTGATCGTCTCCCCCGTGCCGCGATAGGGTACGTGCACCAGGTCGATCCCCGTGCGCAGCTTCAGCAGTTCCGTGCCCAGGTGGTGCAGCGACCCGTTGCCGGCCGAGGCATAGTTGAGCTGGCCCGGCCGCGTCTTCGCATAGGCGACGAACTCGGCCAGCGTCCGCGCCGGCACGGAGGGATGCACCATCATCACCTGCGGCGTGTCGGTGAGCTGCGCGACCGGCGCGAAGTCCTTCTGCGGATCGAAGTCACCGGTGCCCTCCACCGCCGGGCGTCCCGTCATGGTGCCGGAATAGCCGACGGTCAGCACATGCCCATCGGGCCTGGCGCGTGCCGTGTACATCAGCCCGATGGTGCCGTTGCCGCCGGCGCGGTTCTCGACCACCACCGGCACGCCGAGGCGCTGCGCCAGCGGCTCCGCCAGGAGGCGCGCGGAGAAATCCGTCCCCCCGCCGGCCGGCGAGGCGACGACGATGGTGACGGGCCGGTTCGGGAAGGAATCCTGCGCCCGCGCCGCCGCCGGCAGGGCGAGCGCCGGCGCGGCCAGCAGCGCGCGGCGCTTCATCACACCGCGCCCCCGGACGCCGCGGTGCTGCCGCCATCCACCACCAGCTCATGCGCGGTGATGAACTTCGCCTCGTCGCTGACCAGGAACAGCACGGCATGCGCGATGTCCCAGCCCGTGCCCATGTGCCCGATCGGCACGGCGGCGTTGCGCTTGGCGATCAGCGCCTCGGCGTCGTTGGCGCCCAGCTGGCGGACCAGGCGGTGCTCGACCAGCGGGGTGTGCATCAGCCCGGGCGTCACCGTGTTGCAGCGGATGCCCTTCTTGGCGAAGGCCATGGCGACGGATTTCGAGAAGGCCACGACACCGGCCTTCGATGCGCTGTAAGCGACATGGCTGCGCTCGCTGCCCATGCGCAGGCCGGCAACGGAGGAGAGGTTCACGATCGCGCCCGACGCCTGCGCCTCCATCACCGGCAGCACGTATTTGCAGGCCAGGAAGGGGGTCTTCAGGTTGAAGTCGATCTGCCGGTCCCAGACCTCCTCCGGCATGGTCACCGGCGTGCCGGGATGCGAGCCACCGACATTGTTCACAAGGATGTCGATCCGGCCGAAGCGCGCCATGCAGTCGGCGACCATCCCCTCGACCTGCGCGGCGTCGAGCTGGTCGCAGACATGGCTGTGGAAGGTCTTGCCCTCGGCGGCGATGAAGGCGCGGGTCTCCTCCAGCGCCTCGGGGTTGATGTCGGTGCCGAAGACCTGGGCGCCCTGCCGCGCGAGCAGCGTGGCGGTGGCGCGGCCATTGCCCCAGCCCGGGCCGACGGAGCCCGCCCCGGTGACGATCGCGACCTTGCCGGT
>JAIYAI010000140.1 GCA_027489135.1 Acetobacteraceae bacterium | reverse complement strand
CGAGTGCCGCGCCGGGGCAAGCCGCGAGATGTGATCCTTTGCGGGCGACGGCGCCCGCGGTGCATGCTCGGCGGCGGCAAGCCTGGGGGAGAGCAACGACCATGGCCTATGCGGTGATGGCCTTCGATGGCGAGGACGCGGGCGCACCGGCCCGGCGGCTGGCGGCCCGGCCCCGCCACCTTGCCGTGCTGACGGACTGGATCGAGTCCGGGCGGCTGGCCTTCGGCGCGCCCATCGTCGCAGGGCCGGACGCACGAATGGTGGGGTCGCTGATGGTGGTGCATGGCGAGGAGACCGCCGCGCTCGACGCCTATCTCGCCGCCGAGCCCTTCAGCACGGACGGGGTCTGGGTGCGGCGGACGACCTGGCCCTTCCGCATCGCGCCGCTGCCCTATGCACCGATCCCGATGGGCGTGGCGGGCGACCCGGCGCCGGCGCGGACGCATACGATGATCCTGGCGCTCGACGGCACGGATGCGGAGGCGCCCACGCGGCGCCAGGCGGCGCGGCCGGCGCACCTGGAACGGGCGACGGCCGGCGCGGCAGCGGGGCTGGTCGCGCTCGGCGGCGCGGTGATGGACCCGACGGGGACCCGGATGATCGGCTCGATCCTGGTGACGCGGCATGCCGAGGACGAGGCGGCGCGGGCCTGGCTGGACGCCGACCCCTACATGGCGGCGGGCGTCTGGCGCGACGTGAGCCTGCACGGCATGCGCTTCGCCGCCGCGCTGCCCTGGAAACCGCTGCCCGGCGCGGCGGGATGACCGTCTGCGGTCCTTGCTTCCCGGGCTCGCCCGGCCGCGACGGCGCGGATCAGGTCATCCGCGCCTGGACGGACGCGCGGTTTCCGCGAAGCGGCGGCCGGGCTGCGCATCCCATGCCCGACCCGCTTCGGCGGATTGCGCATCCCATGCCGCACCCGGTGCACGGGGCGCGGAGATCTGCACGCATTCGACGAGGCCGTTCGGGATCGGCACGCAACGGTGCCGCGGTTCGCTGCGCGCGCAGGCGCCGAGCAGCACCACCGCCATAAGCATGGCGGCGCCGGCGGTTGGGCGACGGCGCGGCATCGTCACCGTCGCCCCGCCAGCGCCCGCAGCCAGACCGCGGCCGCCGCCGCGCCCGCATCCGGCGCGCCGAGCGCCCGGGCGCCGAGATAGCTGGCCCGGCCGAGGCGCGGCAGCATCTCCGCCGTCGCCGCGGTCCCCCCTTCGGCGGCGTCCGCCGCGGCCGCGATGGCGGCGCGCAGGTCGCCGCCCGCCGCCACCGCCTTGCCGAAGGCCGCCGCCGCCGGAGCCAGCGCGTCCAGCATGGTCCGATCGCCTGGCTTCGCGCCGCCCAGCGCGCCGATGGAGGCGACGGCCTCCGTGAAGGCGCCCGCCCAGTCGCGCGGGGTGGGCGTGGCGGGCAGGTCGCGCGCGGCCCGCAGCAGCGCGGTCGCGTAGAAGGGGCCGGAACTGCCGCCGATGGCGCGGCGCAGCGTCTGCGCCATCGCCGCCAGCGCCCTGGGCGGGTCTGCCAGCGCGGCCCCGGGCAGGGCGCGCAAGGCCTCCGCGGCGCGGCGCATGCTGATCCCGAGGTCGCCATCGCCGGCGCGGCTGTCGAGATCGGTCAGGTGCGCCTCCGCTGCCTCCAGCGCCACGGCGACGGCGGTCAGCGCCGCCTGGATCGCCGGCGTCAGCGGCCCGGTGGCAGCGGCGACCGGGGCGGGGTCCTGGGCGGCGGGCGCCAGCACCCCGCGGGCCGGCGCGACCCGTCCCGGTCCGGGCCAGGCCGGCGCGATAGCGGGCGCGTCGAGCAACGCGAGGCGCGCGTCATCGACGCGCAGGATGGAGAGCGAGACCCCCGGCATCTCGAGCGCGGTCAGGAATTCCCCGGCCCAGGCGCGCTCCACCACCAGTCCCGCCTCGCGCAGCCCGGCGACGGCGCGGCGTGCGACGATGGAGAGTTCCATCGGCGGCGTGCCGCCGAGGCCATTCACCAGCAGCGCCACGCGGTCGCCGGCGCGCAGGCCGCGATCGGCGCGGATCGTCGCCAGCATGCGGTCGACGAGCGTGTCGGCCGGTGCGAGGGCAGCGCGCTCCACCCCTTGCTCGCCATGGATGCCGAGGCCGATCTCGATCTCGTCCGGGCCAAGCTCGAAGCCTGGGCGGCCCGCGGCGGGCACGGTGCAGGCGCCGAGCGCGACCCCCATGCTGCCGAGATCCTCCGCAGCGGCGCGGGCGATGGCGGCGACGGCCGCAAGCTCGCGCCCCGCGGCGGCGGCGGCGCCGGCCAGCTTGTGCACCAGCACCGTGCCCGCGATGCCGCGGCGCCGCTCCGGCGGCACGGTCGCGTGCAGGGCGACGTCGTCGGCGACGACGACGAGCTCGACCGGGATGCCCTCGGCGCGGGCGAGTTCCGCGGCGAGGCCGAAATTGAGCCGGTCCCCGGTGTAGTTCTTCACCACCAGCACGGCGCCGGCGGGGCCGGCGGCGGCGCGGATGCCGGCGAGCACCGCATCCACGCTGGGCGAGGTGAAGACGTCGCCCGCGACGGCGCCGGCGAGCATCCCGGGCCCGACATAGCCTGCATGTGCCGGCTCATGGCCCGCGCCGCCGCCGGAGAGGATGGCGACGGGACGCTGCGCCGGGGCCGGCAGGTCGGCGCGCACCACGACGTCCTCGTCCTGCAGCAGCGCGAGACCCGGATGCAGGTCGCAGAGCCCCTCCAGCATCTCGCGCACGACCCTGCGCGGGTCGTTGATCAGCTTCTTCACGACGCGTCCTTCCGGTCGCCCGCCTGCCCTCGCGGCACGCTTCTGATGTCCGGACCCTACCGTCCCGCCCGCAGCAGCACGCCCGGCCGCGCGCCCGTGTCCTCGCCGTTCTCGAAGATCGGCACGCCGGAGGTCATGGTCATGCCGTAGCCCTCGACGCGCTGGATCAGCCGCCGCCCGCCCGCCGGCAGATCGGCGATCATCTCCGGGTGCCAGGCGCGCAGCCCGGCGAGGTCGATCAGATTGAGGTCGGCCTTCAGCCCGGGCGCGAGCCGGCCGCGATCCGCGAGGCCCATGAAATCCGCCGTCTCGCTGGTCATGCGCTTGACCACGAATTCCAGCGGCAGCTTCGGCCCGCGCGCGCGGTCGCGCACCCAGTGGGTCAGCATGAAGGTGGGGATCGCCCCGTCGCAGATGGACCCGCAATGCGCGCCGCCGTCCGAGAGGCCGAAGACGGTGTGCGGGTCGGTCAGCATCTCGCGCAGCACGGCATGGTCGCCGGCGCCGTAGTTCACCAGCGGGAAGAACAGCATCCGGCCGCCATCGCCGCCGGCGAGGTAGTCGTAGCAGTATTCCTGCGGCGTCACGCCGGCGCGGGCGGCCATGGCGGCGACGCTGCGGTCGGCCGTCGGCTCGTAGTCCGGTGGGTCGCCGAGGACGTACATTCCCTCCCAGCGCGTGGCGATGAAGCGGGAGAGAGGCGGCAGCAGCTTGAGGAGGCGGGGCGACGCCTCCTCGGCCAGGATCCGCGCCCGCATGGCCGGGTCGCGCAGACGGGCGAGACGCTCCTCCAGCGGCAGGCTGGCGAGGTCGGTGAAGCTCTCGCGCAGGATGAAGGGGTTGAGGTCGGTGGAAAGCCCCAGCAGCAGCCCCGCCGGGCGGCCCGCGACCTGCCCGGTCAGGTGCAGCCCCTCGGCCCGGGCGGCACGGATGCCGGCGATGATGCGCGGCAGGCGGCCCGGATCATGCGCCCGGTCTAGATGAAGGAAGTAGAGCGGCCTTCCGCTGACGCGGGCGAAGGCCGTCATCCAGGCGAACTCGGCGTCCACGTCCTCGAAATCCGCGTTCAGGCCGAGCGCGCCGCGGCCGACCGCCTTCAGCGCACGGGCGAGGCCGAGCAGTTCCTCGGTATCGGAATAGCGGCCCGGCACCTGCTCCCCCGCGCGGGTCATGTGCTGGTCCGTGCGGCTCGTCGTGATGCCGAAGGCGCCGGCGCGCATCGCCTCGACCGCGAGGCGTTCCATCGCGGCGATGTCCTCGGCCGTCGCGGCCTCCCGCCGGATCGCGCGGTCTCCCATGACGAAGACGCGCAAGGGGTGGTGCGCAAGCTGGGTGCCGATATCGACGGTGCGCTTCATGGCGGCCAGCGCGTCGAGGTATTCCTCGAAACTCTCCCAGTTCCAGGTCAGGCCCTCGGTGAAGACGACGCCGGGCACCTCCTCGACGCCCTCCATCAGGTCGATCAGCGCCTGGTGGTCGCGCTGGCGGGCGGGCGCGAAGCCGACGCCGCAATTGCCGAAGATCAGCGTGGTGACGCCGTGCACGGAGGAGGGGGCGAGCACCGGGTCCCAGGTCGCCTGGCCGTCGTAATGGGTGTGGATATCGACCCAGCCCGGCGTGACGAGGCGCCCGCCCGCCGCGACCTCGCGCCGGCCCGGTCCGGCCTTGCCGCCGACCTGCGTCAGGCGGTCGCCGTCGATCGCGACGTCGCCGGCGAAGGGCGGCGCGCCGGTGCCGTCGACGATCAGCGCGTCGCGGATGACGATGTCGTGCATGGATGTTTACTCCCGTATCCGGGGAGTGTGCGGGCGCCGCCGCAGGGGCCGCAACCCCCGCGTGCAGGCCTCAGGGCTTGAAGCCCGTCGCGACCACGTAGAGTTCGGAACTGTCCTTGCGGCTCGCGGGCGGCTTGGCGTGGCGCACCACGGCGAAGCGTTCCTTCAGCGCGACCAGCAGGGCCTTCTCGCTGCCGCCCTGGAAGACCTTGCAGACGAAGCCGCCGCCCGGGGCCAGCACCTTCACCGCGAAATCCAGCGCGAGTTCCGCAAGCGCCATGATCCGCAGATGGTCCGTCGCGCCATGCCCCGTGGTGTTCGGCGCCATGTCCGACAGCACGAGGTCGGCCTGGCCGTCGAGCGCGGCGAGCACGGCCTGCTCGGCGGCCGCATCCTGGAAGTCGCCCTGCAGGATGGTCGCCCCCGGGATCGGGTCCATCGCCAGCAGGTCGAGGCCGACGACCTTCGCGCGCGGCCCGCCACGCTTCAGCGCCACCTGCGTCCATCCGCCCGGCGCGGCGCCGAGATCGACCACGCGGGCGCCCGGCCGGATCAGCTTGAAGCGGTCATCCAGCTCGATCAGCTTGAAGGCGGCGCGGGACCGCCAGCCCTGCTCCTTCGCGGCGCGGACATAGGGGTCGTTGAGCTGACGCTCGAGCCAGCGCTGGCTGCCGGTGTCGCGGCCCTTGGCGGTGCGCAGGCGCGTCGTCAGGCCGCGGCCGGAGCCGGGCGGCGGACCTTTCATGGGTGTCAGACCTGCGGTGTCACGCGGCGCTTCTGCGCGCCGGGAGGCGGGGGTGCAAGGGGCGCGGCCAGGACCATCGCCCGTGCAAGCGGCGCGGCTAGGACCGTCGACCGTGCGCCCAGCCGCCACGGTCGCTGCGCATCATGCGCAGCAGCATGCCCTCGCGCAGGCCGCGATCGGCGACGGTCAGCGTCGGCACCGGCCAGACCCGGCGGATTGCGGCATAGATGGCGCAGCCCGGCAGCACGAATTCCACCCGCTCCGGCCCGACGCAGGGATGGGCGGCGAGGCCGTCCCGCCCCAGCGCGAAGAGGTCGCCGAGCGCCTGGTCGGCGGCGCAGGCATCAAGCGTACGGCCATCGACCAGCGGCCGGCGGTAGCGCGGCAGCGCGAGTGCCACGCCGGCCAGGGTGGTCACGGTGCCACTGGTGCCGACGAGGCGCACGCCGCCGGCGCGGATCTCCCGCCCGATGGCGTGCACGGCATCGAACCGGGCAAGCTGGGCCGCGACCTCGTCCACCACGGCCTCGAACCCGTCGAGCGTGAAGCAGGAGAGATCCGCGCGCTCGGCCAACGTCACGACGCCGAGGGGAAGGGACACGGTGCCGATCAGTTGCGTCTCGGGGTGGGCGTAGCGACCGCCGCGATGGGCGACGCGTACCCAGGCGATTTCCGTGCTGCCGCCGCCGATGTCGAAGAGCAGGACGCGGCGGTCCTCCTCCTCGATCAGCGGGGCGCAGGATTCCATGGCGAGTTCCGCTTCCTCCCGCGCGGAGATGATGCGGGGGCGGATGCCGGTCTCGCTCTCGACCCGGGCGAGGAAGGCCGCGCCGTTGGCGGCCCTGCGGCAGGCTTCGGTCGCCACGGCGGTGAAACCGCGGAGGGGGCGGCGCCCAAGCTTGTCGGCGCAGGCCCCGAGTGCGGCCAGCGCGCGGTCCATCGCGGCATCTGCCAGGCGTCCCGTGGTCGCCAGGCCCTCCCCGAGGCGAACGATCCGGCTGAAGCTGTCTACCACCCGGAAGCCGCCGGCGACGGGCGCCCCGATGAGCAGGCGGCAGTTGTTGGTGCCGAGGTCGAGCGCGGCATAGGCGGGCTGCGTGTAGGCGGGGGCAGCCGGCGCCTCGGCCCCAGGCATGACCCCGCGCGCGCCGTCCGTCCCCGACAGGGGCACGGCGGTGAACAGCGCGTCGGTGCCGGCGTCCTGAGGCATGGCGGACCGTCGAGAGACCTCCTCCGGCCGCCCCGGTGGCGGGCGGCGGTCCACACCATGATTGGTTGATGACGGCCTCTGGGCAAGCGCTTTCCGCCCTTCCCAGGCTTGCATGGCGCCGGTACCCCGTGGTAAGCGCGCCGCCCGCGGCTGGCCCGTCCAGCCGGCTTTCCCGGTGGGGGATAGTTTAGCGGTAGAACTCCCGGCTCTGACCCGGGCAGCCTTGGTTCGAATCCAGGTCCCCCAGCCACCGCGCGCACGCACCGTCCCCGATCGATTGCCATGCCAGGCGCCGCGCATGCGCGGCGCGGGGATGCGAACTGTCGGGAATCCTTACAATCCTGTGTCATTAAGCCCCCGACAGGGGCCAAGCTTCTGATATGTCACATGTGGCCCGAAACTTGCTAGTTTGCCCCGGCCGGGAATGTCAGCGCGATCACGTTCCGGCGCCTGGGGGCTCTAGGGGATGTGGTTCTGCGACGGGGTCCCTCCCGACCGGAGATGGATCCTGCCATGCGTGCGGGAGGTATCCCACCACGACCAGGGGGGGCCCAGGCCGGCCGGGGCCCCGCGACCGGTGCCGCGCAGCGATGCCGGTGATCTCGCGGCGGCGCAGGGCATCGGTGTCGCCTCGGCCATTTCGCTCGCTTTGTGGACCCTCACCTTCCTCGTCGTGCGCTACGCCGTCTGACGGTTTGGCGCATCGGCTCACGCGCGCAGGCCCTCACCCCGCCGATCGGCATAGGACGGCACCAGGAGCAGCGGCAGTCGCCTGCCGAAGGGCGGGCAACCGGAAACCGGCCAGGGCAGCCGACCCACTCTTGCCGGCGGGGACGCGCTCATGGCCATCGGCCCGACCATGCCCAGCGCCTGCAGCCGGGCACGGATCCGCTGCTCCGCATGCCGTGCGCGCGCGCGCTCCCGCAGCATCGCCAGGCCAGCCAGCACGGGGCAGAGGAGGGCTGCGGCGAGCCAGATCAGGACGGGATCCATGGCGGCGTGCGTTCCTTCCTGGAGACCGGGCCGGATAACCACGGCCCTGCGGCGTCTGCCGCGATGGGGCATCCTGGGCCGGCCTCTGTGAAACCGTCGTAAATCGCTCCGGCATCCGCGCCTCTCGATCGTGAAACGGCAGCCTTTGGGAGCGCTTGGCCGCCGGAGCGGCCAGGGCGCCATCCTCGGTCACCGTGCCGGCCAGCGCTGTTCCGCCGGGCACAGCGCCGGCGATCCTCGGCGCATGTTCGATGGGCCCCGTCCCTCTGGTGCTGCCCGACATGCTCCGCGTTCCCCGGGCGTTGCGCCGGCCGCAGTCCCGTGTGCCGGGCGTCTCGCTCACGATGGCCGCCGGGCTCCGGCGCGCTATGCTGGTGTCCCGATGGCTGCCCGCCGCCCCTCCGCGCCCGGCTTTGCCGAGCCCGCGCCGACCGATCTCTTCGGCGGCGACGCCCCGCCCGCCCCGCCGTCGCAACCGGGGCCCGAGGGCGCGCGACCGCTCGCCGACCGGCTGCGGCCCGCTTCGCTCGAGGCCGTCGTCGGGCAGGACCACATGCTCGGGCCGGAGGGCGCGCTGAGCCGCATGCTGGCGCGCGGGTCGCTGGCCTCCCTCATCCTGTGGGGCCCTCCCGGCGTGGGCAAGACCACCATCGCACGGCTGCTGGCCGAGCGCGCCGGCCTCGTCTTCGTCCAGATCTCGGCCGTGTTCTCGGGCGTGGCCGACCTCAAGCGGGTGTTCGACGACAGCCGCCAGCGGCGGCGCGCGACAGCGCGCGGAGTGGCTTCGGCCGGCCAGGGCACGCTGCTCTTCGTCGACGAGATCCACCGCTTCAACCGCGCCCAGCAGGATGGCTTCCTGCCGGTGGTGGAGGACGGCACCGTCACCCTCATCGGCGCGACGACGGAGAATCCCTCCTTCGCGCTCAACGGCGCGCTGCTGTCGCGCTGCCAGGTCATGGTGCTGCGTCGCCTGGATGATGCCGCGCTCGACCTGCTGCTGCGCCGGGCCGAGGCGGAAGCCGGTCGCGCCCTGCCGCTGGATGAGGCCGCCCGCACCGCGCTGCGCGCCATGGCCGATGGCGACGGGCGCTATTTACTGAACCTGGCCGAACAGCTGCTGGCCCTGCCGGCTGGCGAGGCCCCGCTCGACCCGGCCGCGCTGGCCGACCTGCTGGCCCGCCGCGCCGCGCTCTACGACAAGGACCGGGAGGAACATTTCAACCTCATCTCGGCGCTGCACAAGTCGCTGCGCGGCTCGGACCCTGACGCAGCGCTCTACTGGTTCGCGCGCATGCTCCAGGGCGGGGAGGACCCGCGCTACATCGCCCGCCGTCTCTGCCGCTTCGCCTCCGAGGATGTCGGGATGGCCGATCCCCGCGCGCTGCAGATCGCGCTGGCGGGGTGGGAAGCCTACGAACGCATGGGCTCGCCGGAGGGCGAGCTCGCGCTGGCGCAGGTGGTGGTGCATCTCGCCACAGCGCCGCGCAGCAACGCGCTCTATGCCGCCTTCGGCGCGGCGATGCGCAGCGCCAAGGAGACCGGGAGCCTGATGCCGCCCGCCCATATCCTGAACGCGCCGACGAAGCTGATGAAGGAGATCGGCTACGGCGCCGGCTATGCCTACGACCACGACGAGGCGGAAGGCTTCTCTGGACAGAACTACTTTCCCGACGGCATGCCCCGTCCGCGCTTCTACAGCCCGACCGACCGCGGGCAGGAGGCGGCGATCGGCGAGCGCCTCGCGCGCCTCGCCCAGCTGCGCAGGCAGCGCCGCGGATGAGCGCGCTCGGCCTGACCTCCGTCCTGCTGGTCGCCGCCGGCGGCGCCGTCGGCAGCGTGCTGCGCTACCTCGTCTCGGTCCTCGCCGTGGAGATGCTGGGCACCGGCTTTCCCTGGGGGACGCTGGCGGTGAACGTGATGGGCAGCGGCGTGATCGGCGTGCTGGGCGGCCTCGGCGTGCAGGGCGAGATGCGCCTGCTGCTGGTCACCGGGATGCTCGGCGGCTTCACCACCTTCTCCGCCTTCAGCCTGGAGACGGGGATGCTGGCCGAGCGGTCGGTCGGCCTCGCCGCGCTGTATGTCGGGGCGAGCCTCGGGCTCGGTCTCGCCGCCTTCGCGCTGGGCTGGGGGCTGGCGCGCCGCTGAGCGCCCGCGACGGCGTCAATTGACAAGGGCCATACCCGGCGGAACGGCCGGTCCTGCCTCCTCCTGCATGCCGATCGGCGTGACGGCGACCGCCACCACGCCATCCTCCACCATGTCGAGACGCGCCGCGAGGCCGGGGGCGAGGTCGATGATCCGGCCGCGCACGAACGGGCCACGGTCGGCGACCCGGGCCACGGCCATCCGCCCGTTCCCGAGGTTGGTGACCAGCACCACGGTCCCGAAGGGCAGGGTCCGGTGCGCCGCGATCGCCTCGTTCGGGTCGAAGCGCTCGCCATTGGCCATGCGGCGACCATTGAACCGGGAATGGTAGTAGCTCGCCTTGCCGTGCTGGGTCGGCGCGGCGCCGGCCCCCCCGTGCGGCGGCGAGGCGTGTGAGGCGGGTGCCGCCAGCAGGAGGGGCAGAGCAACCAGGACGGACACGGATCGGATCAAGTTGACGGCTCCGGAGGGCAAAGCGCCGCGCATGGCGCGCCGTGGGGGCGGCTGCGCCGGGCGGACGGCAGGCCGCGCCGCGGCCCACGACAGGGGCGCGCGGCGAGGTGCTGAGGAAAAAGGGGGGGGGTCAGGAGACGCCGGTCAGGGCGCCTCGGCGAGCTCCACCGCATCGCGGCCGTCATGCCAGACGGCGACGCGAGCGAGACCGCTGTGGATCATCCCGAGATCGCTGGCGATCCGCGGGCTGACGTCGAGAAGCCGGCCGTGGGCATAGGGCCCGCGGTCGCGCACCGTGCCCGTCACGGCACGGCCATTGGTCATGTTGACGATGCGGACGCGCGTGCCGAAGGGCAGGCTGCGGTGGGCGATGGTATCGGAATGCGGGTCGAAGCGCTGGCCATTGGCCATCAGCCGCCCGTCGAAGCGGCGCGAGTAGTACGAAGCGACGCCGACCTGGTGCGGCGCGCGGGCGACGGGGTGGTGCGCCGCCGGGTGGCTTGCCGCCGCATGCGTGGCGACCGGCGCATGTGCGAGGGTCGGCGTGATGACCATGGGCATCGGCAAGTGTG
>JAIYAI010000790.1 GCA_027489135.1 Acetobacteraceae bacterium | reverse complement strand
TCGGCGGCGACGCGCTTGAGGCGGCAGATCGCGACCGGTTCCTCCTCCACGCGGCCGCGCCGGCAGGCGGGCTCGCAGGGGCGGTCGCAGGTCCGGCCCAGCACGCCGGGGAAGACGTTCGAGTGCCAGTTCACCATGTAGGCGTCGGTGTATCGCCCCGCCGAGATCAGCCGGATGTATTCCGGCACCGGCGTATGGGCCGGACAGGCCCATTGGCAGTCGACGACCTTGTGGAAGTAGTTCGGGTTGCTGATGTCGGTGGCGGGCACTCCGGCGTGCTGGCCACCAGTCCCGGCACCGGGCGCGACGCCGGCGACCGCATCATTCATTCGGAGTTCCTCCTTGCCCCGACGGGGGACCCCGACGAGTCCCTCCTCCCCGTGCGGGGGCGGCGAAGCTTGGCGCAACTGCCGCCGTCCCGCAACGGGACCGGGATTCTCACAACATGCTGCAATGCAACAGGATTTGGCGCCTCGGGGCGATCAGCTCCGGCCCGTGACCGGCAGCAGCGCCCCGGTCACGCCGGCCGCGTCGTCGGAGAGCAGGAAGCCCATCGCCGCGGCGACCTGTGCCGGCGTCACCCAGCGCGACGGGTCGGCATCCGGCATGGCGGCGCGGTTCTGCGGCGTGTCGATGGTGCCGGGCAGCACGGCATTGGCGCGGATCCCCGTGGGCTTCAATTCGGCCGCCGTCGCCTCCACCAGGCGGAGCACGGCGGACTTGGCCGCGGCATAGGCCGCCATCTCGGCCGGCGCACCCAGCGCCGCGATGGCGCCGATGGCGACCAGGCTGCCGCGCCCGGCCTTCCGCAGATGCGGCAGCACCGCGCGGAAGGCGGCGGCGGTGGTCAGCACGTTCATGCGCAGCATGCTCTCCCACATCGCGCCGTCCTGCTCGGCGATCGGCGCCATGGTGAAGCCGCCCACGGTCTGGCCGATGCCATCGAGCCTGCCCCACTTCGCCGCCGCCGCGTCGGCCATGACGCGCGCCGCGGCCTCGTCGGCGAGGTCACTGACCGGCAGCGCCATGAAGCGCGCGGCATCGGCGATTCCGAGCTTCCCGGGATCGAGGAACTCGGCCCGGATGTCGACGCCGACCACCCGCGCGCCGCGCGCGACGAGGTGCCGCGCCAGCGCCGAGCCGACATTGCCGGCGGCGCCGGTGACGATGAAGACCTGGTCGGTGACGCTCATGCTCGTTTCCTCATGCATGCGGAAGCAGGCGGTCCAGCACGGCATCCGCGAGGCCGAGCGCCGCGAAGACCAGGCAGACGCGCCCGGGCACGTCCAGCAGCCCGAGGCCGAGCGGCTCCAGCAGCAGCCCGCCCCAGCTCCAGGCCGCCCAGGCAAGCACCAGGAGCAACGGCGTCAAGGCCAGGCGAAGCAGCCTCATGGCGCTGCCGCGTGACACCCGGGTCGCCCTCATGGTGCCGCCGCGTGGCGCACGGATCGGGTCATGGTGCCGCCGCGTGGCGCACGCTGGCGGGATCGGCCAGGAAGACCAGCAGCCCGCCGCGCCGCTCCACCGCACCTTCGAGCGTCACGCGGAGCCCGACCCAGTCGAGCAGCGGCGGCGGCAGGGGACCGCCCTCCGCCCCGCCCAGCAGCAGGATCGACTGCCCCGCCAGCGGCCGCTGCGCGACGAAGAGCGGCGGCACCCCGCCGATCAGGCAGAGATTGGCGCAGGCGCGGTGGCTGACGCCGACGCCCGGGCGCATCGCGCCGTTCCAGCACTTGCCGTCGCAGATCTCGCCGGCGATGCGCCAGCGGCCGAGCGGTTCGGCGGCCGGCAGGGGCGCCGCACCGTCCCGCGCGACGAGCCCGGGCGGCTCGACCTGCATCTGCTCGACCTCGCCGCGGCGGAGCATCACGCCCGTGGCCGTGGCGCCGCGTCCCTCGAGCGCCGGATCGGCCTCCACCCCCGTCTTGCCGACGCCGGAGAGCAGCACGAAGCGCCCATCGGGCAGGTGCAGCACGGGGTAGGGACGCGTCGTCACCACGCCCTGCAGGGTCTTCGCCCCCTCCGCGAAGAGGAATTCGCCGCCGCCCGGGTCATCCGTGAGGGCCGACAGCAGGGTCCCCAGCGCCGCCGCGCCCGCCAGCAGCAGCAGCGCGAAGCCGAACAGGGGCGCGCGCAGCGGCGCCGGCAGGTGGTTCGCCCAGCCGATGAAGAATGGCGCGCTCACGCCGGCACCGGCTCCACCCGCGTGCCCGGCGGGTTGGGCCGCGGATCGAGCAGCACCCGCCCGTCCCGCACGCGCAGCCGATAGGTGGCGACGCGCTCCGTATAGGGTGGCGGGGAGCAGCCATCCTCGGGCCGGTACTGGTAGCCGTGCCAGGGACAGGTGATGCAGCCATCGACGATCCGCCCCTCCCCCAGCGGCCCGTTCTGGTGGGCGCAGAGGTTGCTGACGGCGGAGAGACGGCCGGCATGGCGGAAGATCGCCACGGCCTCCCCATCCTCGGGGTGGACGATGATGGCGCGGTCCTCCGCGATCGCCGCGACGGGGCCGGCATCGATCCAGCCCGTCTCCGCCGCGCGACGCTCCGTCCTGTCGCGCGAGGCGGCCACGAGATGCAGCCCGACGACCGTCGCGATGCAGCCCGCCAGCAGCAGCGCCAGCCCCGGGTTCCGCGCATCCTGCAGCGCGCCCAGCGCGACATGCGCGACCACCAGCGCATAGGCTGCGTAGATCGCCATGTGGATCGCCTTCCAGACCGGCGGCGCCAGGAAGGCCAGCCAGAAGTCGTGGCTCGTCGCCGCCAGCACGGCGAGGATCAGGAAGGCGGCGATGCCGAGCGGGATGAAGGGAAAGCCGCGCAACTGCCCATAGGCGGTGTCGGCGCCGAGCAGCCCGACCAGCGACGGCGTCGGGCTGAAGGCGAAGTACCAGTCCAGCACCTGGAAGGCGTGCCCCAGGGCCACGGCAAAGGTGATCACGCCGAGATGCCGCCGGTTGTAGAGCAGCGGCAGGAAGCGCGGGTCGATCCGCGCCAGCGGACCGATCGACAGCGCCAGCGTCAGCAGCAACAGCGCGCAACTGCCATAGGCCTGCATGCCGAGGCGCGCATCGTCGAGCGGCAGCGTCACCCGCTGCAGCAGCGGCCCCCATTGCATGTAGGCCGTGATGTAGAGCCAGACGGCCGCCAGCAGCACCGCGTCGTAGAGGATCTTGGCGCGGGTCCAGCCGACGGGGCGGTAGCGATGGCTCATCGCGGTGGTCCGTGCGACTCGGGGCGCAGCGGGGCCACGGGATCCGGCGGGGCCAGTTGCACCGGGGCGAGATCGTCCGGGCCGCCGCGCCCCAGCAGCAGCCCGCCGAGCAGGATCGCCGGCAGCAGCAGGGCCAGCACCCGCCAGGCCAGGCGATGCGCGCGACGATGGGCGGACCGCATCAGCCGCCCCTGGCCCGCGAGAGTACCCGCCAGCGCCACAGCACCAGCGGCCAGAGCAGCGCCAGGCCCGGCAGCAGCAGCGGCCTGACGGCGTAGGCGCCGCGCGCCGCGGGATCGACCCGGTCGATGCCCCGCAGCAGGAAGACGAGGCCGACCACAACGCCCAGCGCCACCCAGCCGAGCGCGCCCCAGGCCAGCCCCTCTGCCCAGCCGCCGAGTCTCATGCCCCTGCCGTCATGTCCCAGCGCCCCTGATCGCCGGCCGCCATTGCGTCCGGGCTGGGCAAAAGGTTACGCCGCGTCGGCCGCGATGGGCAGGCCCCGCCAGGGACTGTCACCGGACGGTCATGCCGCCAGCTGGGGCCTCACCGGAGCCGCCGGGGGCTGTCACCGGACGGTCACGCCGCCGGCAGGGGCCGATGCTAGTCTGGGACCCGGGGGCGGACGGAGGACGGAATGGTGGAGCAGCACGACGACCAGGAGAACATCGGCTCCAACCCCGATCCGCGCCGTCCCATCGGCGAGCTGATCGCGGAGCGCCTGTCGCGGCGCGGCCTCCTCGGCGGCGCCGCGGCGCTGCTGGCGGCGCGCACCGCCGGGGCGCAGGACACCGGCAACACGCCGAATGGCGGCCCCTCCACCCTCTCCTTCCCCGAACTCCGCCACCAGCTCGCCGCGCGCGACGCGGTCGCCGAGGGGCATGAGAGCCAGGTGGTGATCCGCTGGGGCGACCCGATCCTCGCCGAGGCGCCCGATTTCGACCCGCGCGCCCAGACCGCGGAGAAGCAGGCGCGGCAGTTCGGCTACAACTGCGACTACCTCGATTTCCACCCCCTGCCGAAGGGCAGCCGCAGCAGCGACCACGGGCTGCTGGTGGTGAACCACGAATACACCAGCACCAGCCTGATGTTCCCCGGCATCGGCGCCGGCCGGCAGGCGCGGCTGCGCGTCACGCCGGACCAGGCGCGGATCGAGATGGCCGCGCATGGCGGATCCGTCGTGGAGGTGAAGCGCGAGGGCGGGCGCTGGGGCTATGTGAAGGACAGCCGCTACAACCGCCGCATCACCCTCTCGACGCCGATGCGCATCAGCGGGCCCGCCGCCGGCGACCCGCGCATGCGGACGAAGGCTGATCCGACCGGCACCCGCGTGCTCGGCATGCTGAACAACTGCGCCGGCGGCAACACGCCCTGGGGGACGACGCTGACCGCCGAGGAGAACACCAATTTCTACTTCGGCGGCGCGGCGGCGGAGAGCGGGCCGCAGGCCGCGCATTACAAGCGCTACGGCGTCGTCAAGGACAGCCTCTACACCTGGGGTCGGATCGACCCGCGCTTCGACCTGGACCAGGAGCCGAACGAGCCGAACCGCTTCGGCTGGATCGTCGAATTCGACCCCTACGACCCGGAAAGCGTGCCGGTGAAGCGCACCGCGCTCGGCCGCTTCAAGCACGAGGGCGCGACCTACGCGATCGGCAAGGATGGCCGCGTCGCCTTCTATTCCGGTGACGACGAGCGCTTCGAGTATCTCTACAAATTCGTCACCGCCCGGCCCTGGGATCCGCGGAACCCGGCCGCCAACCGCGACCTGCTGGACGAGGGCACACTCTACGTCGCGCAGTTCGCGGCGGGCGGCACGATGCGCTGGTTGCCTCTCGTCTTCGGCCAGGGCCCGCTGACCGCGGCGAACGGCTTCGCCAGCCAGGCCGACGTGCTGATCGAGGCGCGGCGCGCCGCGGACCTGCTGGGCGCAACGCCGATGGACCGGCCTGAGGACGTGGAGACCAACCCCGCGACCAACCGCGTCTACGTCATGCTCACCAACAACAACCGCCGCACCGCGGAACAGGTGAACCCCGCCAATCCGCGCGCCCGCAACGTGCATGGCCATGTGCTGGAGTTGATCCCGCCCGGCGCCGGCAGCCGCGAGGGCGCCGACCACAGCGCGACCGAAGCGCGCTGGGAGATCTTCATCGCCGGCGGCAAGCCCGGCGTCGATCACGGCGCGCAATACCACCGCGCGACCAGCAACGACGGCTGGCTCTCCTGCCCCGACAACTGCGCCTTCGACAGCAAGGGCCGGATCTGGATCTCGACCGACGGGGCGGACGACGCGGCGGGGGTGGCGGACGGTCTCTACGCGGCGGATACGACAGGCGCGGGCCGGGCGCTGACGCGCCTCTTCTACCAGGCACCGGTGGGGGCGGAGGTCTGCGGGCCGCGCTTCACACCGGACGACACGACACTGTTCCTGGCGATCCAGCACCCGGGCGAAAGCGGCAACAGCACCTATGATCGGCCGAGCACGCGCTGGCCCGACTTCCAGGAGGGCATGCCGCCCAGGCCCTCGGTGATCGCCATCGTGAAGAAGGGCGGCGGCGCAGTGGGTTAGCCCCGCGCCCTCAGCGCCGCCTCGATCCGCGCAAGGCCGGCCTCGATCGCCTCCTGCCGCGCGACCACGCGCCGCAGCGCGATGCCGAGGGCGCCGATCGCCACCAGCGCGAGCGCCGAGACCGCGCCGGCGCTGGCATAAAGCATGCGGGACCGGCTCCAGCTCTCGCCGCCCCAGGGCGTGGCACCCCAGGCCAGGTTGGCGCATTGCAGCAGCGCGATGCAGCCCACCACCTGCAGCAGGCGGTAGAGGATGACCGCCGCCATCAGCCGCTGATCCCGCGCCGGGCGAGCGCCGCGTCCAGCGTATTCTCCAGCAGGCAGGCGATGGTCATCGGCCCGACGCCGCCCGGCACCGGGGTGATCGCCGCGGCGCGCGGCAGCGCCTCTGCATAGGCGACGTCGCCGCGCAGCTTGCCGTCCGCGCCGCGGTTGATGCCGACATCGATCACGATGGCCCCTTCCCCGATCCAGTCGCCACGGACCATTTCGGATCGGCCCACGGCGGCGACCAGGATCTCGGCGCGCCGGCATTCCGCCGCAAGGTCGCGAGTGCGCGAATGCGCGACGGTCACGGTGCAGTCGGCCGAGAGCAGCAGCTGCGCCATGGGCCGCCCCACGATCTGGCTGCGCCCCAGCACCAGGGCGCGGGCGCCGCGCAGGGTCGCGCCGGCATCGGCCAGCAGGTGCATCACGCCCCGTGGCGTGCAGGGCACGAGCCCCGCCTGCCCCGCCGCCAGCTTCCCGGCATTCACCGGGTGGAAGCCGTCCACATCCTTCGCCGGATCGACCGCGGCGATGACCGTGTTGGTGTCGATCTGCTGCGGCAGCGGAAGCTGCACCAGGATGCCGTCCACCGCGGGGTCGGCGTTCAGCGCGGCGATCTGGGCCAGCAGCGCGGCCTCCGTGGTCTCCGCCGGCAGGTGGATGGTGGCGCTGTCGAAGCCGGCCTCGGCCGCGGCGCGGTCCTTGTTGCGGACATAGACGCCGCTGGCCGGGTCCTCTCCCACCCGCACCACGCGCAAGCCGGGGCGGAAGCCCAGCGCCGCGACGCGCTCGGCCACCTGGCCGCGCAGCCGCGCGCCGACCGCCTTGCCGTCGATGATCCGGGCCGTGCTCATGCCAATCCCTCCAGCTTCGCGCCGAGCGCGGCGGGGTCGCCCGCCACCACGATGGTCTTCTCCCGCGACGACGCGCCCTGCGCCACGGCGACGGCGGAGGCGGCGACGCCCAGCGCCTCCGCCAGCAGGGCGCAGACCGCGCGGTTGGCGCGTCCATCTTCCGGCGCCGCGGTCACGGCGAGGCGCAGACGGGGGCCGTCGCCCGAGGGTGTCACGCCCTGCAGCCCGGGCCGCCGCGCGCGGGGCTGCACCTTCACGCGCACCGCGACGCCTCCGGCCGTGGCGCGCCAGAACCTGGCTTCGGTCAGAAATAGATCCCGTTGCGCAGCAGGCTCGCCCGCGTCGCGCCCACCAGGATGCTGAGCGCCGTGATCGCCAGCAGCACGACCAGGGGCGAGAGATCGACCGGCCCGAGATTCGGCATGTAGCGCCGGATGCGGGAGAACATCGGCTCCGTCACCCGGTAGAGGAAATCGGCGATCGTCCAGACGATGCGGTTGCGCGTGTCGAGCACGTTGAACTGCACCAAGAGCTGGACGATGACCGCCAGGATCACCGCCCACCAGGCGAGGTCCAGCACCGCCCCGATCAGGAAGAACACCGCATCCAGGAAGTACATCAGGCCGCCCCGCCATGTGACTGCGGCAGTGGCCGTCGAGCCCCGCCGTGTGACTGATGAGGGCACCGCGCGGCGCTGCCCGTGACTGCGGCGCAACCTAGTGGCGCACCCCCGGCGGGACAAGCGCGATGGGGGCTCCGGGCCGCTTGACTTCCCTCCGCGGCGGGGTCATTCACGGCGCCCTGCGACGGACCAAGGTCGCGGATTAGGGGCGAAAGCCCCTGGTGGTGCGGGGCTGTAGCTCAGTTGGGAGAGCGCCTCGTTCGCAATGAGGAGGTCAGCGGTTCGATCCCGCTCAGCTCCACCAGCCGCTCCACCGATCTCACCGCACGCCCGTGACCAGTGGCCACAGCGCCTGGTCGCCGAGCCGCGCCGCGATGCCGCCCAGGCGGATCGACCAGGCCGCCTCGCCCCCGAACTCGTCCCGCCAGGACCAGAGGCGCCGCGTCACGTGGTGCAGCGACAACTCGTAGGTGAAGCCCATCGCGCCATGCACCTGATGGCAGATGGCGGACCCGACGCTCGCCGCCTCGCCGACGCGGATCTTCGCCGCCGCGACCTCGATCACGACATCCTCGGAGGTCAGCGGCAGGCCAGAGGGGATGGCATTGGCGATCGCCTCCGCGGCCGCATCCGCCGCGGCGCCGGCAGCAGCCGATTCCCCGGCGCACTGGGCCAGCGCGTGCTGGATCGCCTGGAAGCCGCCGATGGGCCGGCCGAACTGCACCCGGCTGGTCGCGTGGTCGAGCGCCATGTTCAGCGCCCGCTCCAGCCCGCCCGCCATCTGCTGGGATCGCACCGCCGCGCCCAGCACCTGCAGCGCGTCGCTGTCGAGCCCCTCGGCGGCGCCGACCTCCAACGCCTTCACCCCATGCAGCACGACCTGGTCGCGCGGCTCCCCGGCCAGGGACTGGCCCGGCTTGATGGCGCAGTCCGCGGTGGCGACCAGGGCGACCACGTCCTCACCCCCACGCCGCGCCGGCACGGCGATGTGCTGCGTCCAGCGCGCGAAGGGGATCAGGCGGGCGGCGCCGTGCAGCGTGCCGTCGGCGCCGATCTCCAGCGCATCCGCGGCATGCACGGGTGCCACGGTCATCGGGCCCATGGGCGATGCGATGCCGGCACGGGCGAGGATGAAGCCGGCCAGCATGGTCTCGGCGAGCGGCAGCGGCACGGCATGCTCGCCCGCGGCCCGCAGCGCGCCGAAGCCGTCGGCGATCTCGGCCCCCGCCCCGCCGTACTCGTCGGGCACCCAGGCGAGGGTGAGGCCGCTTTCCTCCAGCGTCTCCCACAGCGCCTTCGGGAACTCGCCCTTCTCCGCCTCGTTCACCAGGGCGGGGGTGCAGAGGTCGCGCAGGATGCGCTGCGTGGTCTCGACGACGATGTTGCTGTCGGACATCTCAGGCGGCTCCCTCTCGGCGGACGATCAGGGCGTCCACCACGGTCAGGCCATGCGGGTGCACAAGGACGGGGTTGAGGTCGATCTCCTCCACCTCCGCGGCGTGGTCGGCGGCGAAGCGGGAGAGCGCGACCATGAGATCCACCAGCGCCGCGGTGTCGGCGGGCGGCGCGCCGCGCACGCCCTCCAGGAGCTTCGCGCCCTTCAGGCTGGCCAGCAGCGCCCGTGCATCGGCGGCGGTGAGCGGCACGGGGGCGAAGGCGACGTCGCGCAGCACCTCGACATGGATGCCGCCGAGGCCGGCCATCAGCATCGGGCCGAACTGCGGATCGCGGTGGATGCCGAGGATCACCTCGACGCCCTTGGGCGCCATCGGCGCGACCAGCACGCCCTGGATCGTCGCCTCCGGATGCGCCGTACGGGCGCGGTCCATGATGGCGGCGAAGGCAGCGCGCACCGCCGCGCCATCCGCCAGGGTCAGCGCGACGCCGCCGATCTCAGTCTTGTGCGGGATGTCGGGCGACTGGATCTTCAGGGCGACGGGGAAGCCGATGCGGGACGCCGCCGCGGCCGCCGCCTCGGCCCCGGTCCCCAGCACCTCCGGCGCGCGCGGGATGCCAGCCTCCGCCAGCACAGCCTTCGAGTCATGCTCGCTCAGCACGCGGCCGGCGCGGCGGAGCATCGCCGCGATGGCGGGCCGCGGCGCCGGCACGGGATCGGGCGCCCGGGCGGCCCAGGCCTCCCGGAAGGCGCGGTAGTCGGCCATGGCGCGGATGGCGCGGGCGCAGCCGGGCATGGAGGTGAAGACCGGGACACCGACCTCCGCCGCCACGTCCACCGCGGGCTGGGCGGCGGCGGTATAGGCGCAGAACAGCACGGGCTTGTCGGGATGCGCCGCGACCTGGGCGAGGACGGGCTTGTCCTCCGTCAGCCGCTTCGGGCTGGCCACGGAGCCGACGATCACCACCGCATCCAGCACCGGCGACTTCTGCAGGATGTCGACGACATAGGCGTAGCCCACCTTGCCGATGGCGCCGGCCGTCAGGTCCACCGGATTGGTCGCCGAGCCATAGGAGGGCATCAGCGCCTCGCAGGCCTGGCGCGTCGCGTCGTCGAGGCGCGGCACCTCGAGCCCCGCCAGCGCCAGCATGTCGGACATCCAGACGCCGGCGCCGCCGGAGCCCGACATGATGCCGACGCGCCGGCCCGACGGCAGGGCGCAGAAGGCGAAGCCCGCCGCGATGTCGAGCATCTCGTCCATGTCGAGGGCGCGGATCACCCCATAGCGGCGGAAGATCGCGTCATGCGCCGAATCGGCGCCGGCCAGCGCGGCGGTGTGCGAGGCCGCGGCGCGCGCGCCCGCCTCGGACCGCCCCATCTTGGCGACGATGATCGGCACGCCGCGGTCGGCCGCCTGGGCCGCGGCGCGGCGGCAGGCGGCGACGTCCTTGATGCCCTCGACATAGGCCAGGAGGATGTCGGTCTGGGCGCGGTCGATCAGGTGCTCGGCGATGGTGAAGCTGTCGAGGCAGGCCTCGTTGCCTGTGCTGATCACATGGGCGAAGCGCAACTGCCTGGGCCGGCCGCGATGGTAGTAGCTGAAGCCGACGCCGCCCGACTGGGTCAGCACGGAGATGCGCTTTCCCTTCGTCGTGTCGGGCGCCATGGTCTGCGCGAAGTGCTCCACCGCCGGGCTGAAGGTGGCGACGATGTCGGCCTCGGTGTTGAAGAAGCCCTCGGCATTGGGGCCGATGACGGCCATGTCGTAGCGCGTCGCGGCGTCCTGGATGCGATGCTGGCGCGCCGCACCCGCCTCCCCCGCCTCCTCGGCGAAGCCGGAACTGATGATGTAGGCCGCCTTCACGCCGGCGCGGCCGCACTCCTCGATGGCGTCGGCGACATGCTCGGCAGGAATGATGATGATGGCGAGATCCGGCACCTCAGGCAGCGCGGCCAGGTTGGGATAGGCCTTCTTGCCCTGGACGTCAGCGTTGGAGCGGCTGATCGGATAGATCGCGCCCGGGTAGTGCCGGTGCTGCAGCACGTGCTGCACCTTGCCGCGGATCACCGTGTGGTCGGGCGAGGCGCCGATGATGGCGATGCTGCGCGGGGAGAGCAGCGCGTCGAGATCGGGCATGATCTCAGCGGAGTCCGAGCCCGCGCGCGATGATGCCGCGCAGCACCTCCCGCGTGCCGCCCTGGATGGTCAGCTTCGGCGCGATCAGCGTGTTGAAGCGCATCACCGCGGCGTAGCTCTCGTCGCCCTCGGCGGGTGGCAGCAGATGGCGGACACGGCCGGGCAGCGCCTGCTCCCAGTTCGTGCCGAGATCCTTCACCACCGCGGCTTCTACATTCGGCGTCTTGCCGCCCTGCAGCATCCCCGCGATGGAGAGCGACATGCGCCGCAGCGCCTTGAGGTGCGCGATCTCGCGCCCCAGCCCCTCGGCGACGCGCTCCCCAGGCTCCGGCCCCGCGCTGCGGACAAGCTCGGTCAGGGTCGACAGCGTCTCCAGGAAGCGGTCCGGCCCGGCGCGCTCATAGGCAAGCTCCGCGCTGGCCGTGGCGTAGGACATGTCCTTCTCCCCGATCATGTTGACCTCGGGGATGAAGGCGTCCTGGAACAGCACCTCGTTGAACTCGTGCCGGCCCGCCAGGTTGATGATCGGACGGGTCGAGATGCCCGGCGTCTTCATGTCGACCACGAACTGCGTCAGGCCGAAGCGCCGGTTCTCCTTCGTCGGCGGGGAGGTGCGGAACAGGCCGATCATGTGCGTCGCGCGATGCGCGTTGCTGGTCCAGATCTTCGTGCCGTTGAGGAGATACCCGCCCTGCGCCGGCGTCGCCTTCACGGAAGCCGCAAAGACGTCGGAGCCGCTGTTGGGCTCCGACAGCCCGATCGCGAAGCTCGCCTCGCCGGCGATGATCTTCGGGATGATCTCCCGCCGGACCTCCTCCTGGCCGTAGCGCAGGATGACCGGGCCGGACTGGCGGTCCGCGACCCAGTGGAAGGAGATCGGCGCGCGATGCGCCAGCATCTCCTCGATCATCACGTAGCGCTCCAGGTGCGTACGCCCGTGCCCGCCATACTCGGTCGGGAAGGTCATGCCGATCCAGCCGCGTTCGGCGACCTTGCGGCTGAACTCCGGCGACCAGGAGCTCTCGCGGCCCGTGCTGAGCGGCGAGAAGGTGCCCTTGGCGATCTCCTCGCGCAGGAATTCGCGCACCTCGAGGCGCAGCGCCTTCGCCTCTGGCGGCAGGTCCACGGGGTCGAAGCGGAAGCTGACGGGCATGGCGGTTCCTCCCGAACCTTCTTCTTGGTGCCGCGCCTCAGGCCCGGGCGCGCCGCGCCCGGTCCCTCTGGATCAGCGCCCCTGCCAGTTGCCGGGGCGGCGCTCGGCGTAGGACTTGATGCCCTCCTTGAAGTCGTCGGTCTTGCGCAGCCAATCCTGCTCGACCAACTCGCGCTCGGTCGCCGCCTCCACCGCATCGGCCAGGCCGCGCCGCACCGTCTCGCGCGTCGAGAGGATCGCCAGCGGCGCCGACAGCGCGATATCCTGCGCCAGCTTGATCGCCTCGGCACGCACCTGCTCGGTCGGCACCAGCACGTCGGCGAGGCCGATGCGCACCGCCTCCTCCCCGTCCACGCGGCGGCCCGTGTAGAACAGCATCGCCGCCATCTGCTGGCCCACCAGGCGCGGCACGGTCGCCGTCAGCCCGAAGCCGGGATGGAAGCCGAGGCGGGTGAAGTTCGCGCTGAAGCGCCCGTCCGGGCAGGTCACGCGGAAATCCGCCATGCAGGCGACGCCGAGACCGCCACCGATCGCAGGGCCCTGCACGGCGGCGACGATCGGCTTCTTGGTGCGGAACAGCCGGATCGCCTCCTTGTAGAGATGCTTGTGGCCCTGGCGATCGGGGGAAGCGGTGCCGTCCTCCCCGCGCTGCGAGAAATTGGCGCCGGCGCAGAAGGACTTGCCCTGGGCGCAGAGCACAACGGCGCGCTGGGAATCATCGGCATCTGCCGCCTCGAAGGCCTCGGCGATCTGGTGGATCAGCGGCACGTCGAAGAAGTTGTGCGGCGGCCGCTGCATCTCGACGATGGTGACGGGGCCGTCCGTGGTGACGCCGATGTCCGCATAGGCCATGGGTCGCGCTCCTCCTCAAAGCGTGGTTTGGGGCGCCGCGGCGCCCTGACCGCGGGATCACACCACCGATCCGCGGGGTCGGCAACGTGGCGGCCCGTCCGTTCCACGGCAGGCGGCGACGCCACGACCCTCCCAATCCAGGGCCCGCGACCCTAGGTAGCCGTCGATGCCTGACGCCACCCCGCCCATTCTTCCCGTCGTCACCGATCCGGAAGCACCAAGACCCAGCGCGGTCACCGATCCGGAGACGCCGCTGCGCCGGGCGCTGGCCCGGCAGCGCGCCATTGCGACCGGCCTCCTGGTCGGCATGGGCGCGCTCATGCTGGGCACCTACGCCATGCCGCCGGGCTACTGGACGGACCTGCTGCAGGCCGCGGCCAAGGCGGGCGTGGTCGGCGGCCTCGCCGACTGGTTCGCGGTGACGGCGCTGTTCCGCCACCCGCTCGGCCTGCCGATCCCGCACACCGCGATCATCCCGGCGCAGAAGGAGAGGCTCGGCCAGGGCCTCGGCCGCTTCGTCGCCAACCACGTCTTCACCGAGGCCGAGGTGAGGCGCGTGATGGGGCGCCTCGACCTCGCCTCCATCCTGCGCGGCTTCCTCTCGGACCCCGCGGCCTCCCGCCCCGCGGCGGAGGCGATCGCGGCCACCCTGCCGCGCGCGCTGGCGACGCTCGAGGACGGGCGGGCGCAGCGCCTGCTCTCGCGCCTGTTGCCGCGCATCGCCTCCGGCCCCGCCGGCGCGCGCATCCTCGCCCGCGTGCTGCGCACCCTTGTAGATGGTGGGCGGCACCAGCAGGTCTTCGACCTTGCCGTCGGACAGATTCGCGATCTCCTGATGCAGAAGGAGGACCAGCTGCGCGCCGCCATCGAGGGCAAGGTGCGCGAGGAGGGCGGCATGTTCGTCCGCTGGGTCGCCGGCGCCTGGGTGGCGCGGCGCATCCTCTCCGCCATCAACGAGACCCTCAGCCGCGTCGAGCCTGGCGATTCCGATCTCCGCGCCGCCTTCGACACCTGGCTGCGCGGCGAGATCGAGCGGCTGGAGACCGACCCCGAGCGCATCGCCCAGGTCGGACGTGCCCTCCGCGGCGCCCTCGCGCACCCGACCGTCGCCGCCTGGCTCGGCGATGTCTGGGTTCGGCTGAAGGAGGCGCTGGCCGCCGATGCCGCCAACCCGAACGGCCGCACCGTCGCGCTGATCGAGGGCGCCTTCGTCAATGCCGGCACGGTGCTGGCCGAGGACGAAGCGGCGCGGGCGCGGCTCGATCGCCTGGCGCAGGGCGTGCTGATGGCGCTGCTGCCGACGGCGCGGCAGCAGATCGCGGGCTTCATCGCCGGCGTGGTGCGCGGCTGGGACACGAAGCAGGTGGTGGACAAGATCGAGCTGCGCGTCGGCAGGGACCTGCAATACGTGCGCATGAACGGCACGCTCGTCGGGTTCCTCGTCGGCGGCGCGCTCTTCGCGCTGCTGACCGCGATCTTCGGGAAGGTCGCGGTGTAGCGCTAGGGCATCTCGTCCTCGTCGGGCACCTCGGGCGGGACGTGCCCGTCCTGCGCCTTCATCATCACCAGGATGCCGAGGAACATGCCGGCCACCGCGGCCAGGTGGCCCCAGTTGCTGCCGCTCCGCCCGCTCGCCAGGTAGTTCATCGTGGTGGCCGCGACGGTCACGACGGCGCTGATGACCATCCAGGTTCCGAGATTGCCGGACACGTTGCCGCTGGCCCGGCCCCAGCCGGACCGGAAAAGACGCATGGGCACGGGATGTCTCCTTCGCGGAAACTGTCCCGCCCTCGACCCTAGGCAGCTTGCGGCACCCGGGCCAGCGCCGTTTGCCAGGGTGGACGGATTGTCACGTGCGGTCGCGAAGGCCCTCGACGGGAGGCATTGCGCGCGGCAGGCTCAGCCCATGCCGCCGCTCAGCCTATCGATCCTGGACCAGTCAACCGTCGCCGCTGGCCGTGGGCCACAGGACGCGATCCAGGAAACCCTCGCCCTCGCCCGCCTTGCCGACGATCTCGGCTACCGTCGCTACTGGCTGGCCGAGCATCACAATTCCGCGGCGCATGCCGGATCGGCGCCGGAGATGCTGGTCGCCGCCATCGCCGCGACCACACGGCGCATCCGCATCGGCACCGCCGGCGTCATGCTGCCGCACTACTCCGCGCTGAAGGTCGCCGAGCAGTTCCGCGTCGCCGAGGCCATCGCGCCGGGCCGGATCGATCTCGGCCTGGGGCGCGCGCCGGGCTCGGACGGGCGCACCGCCTTCGCCCTCAATCCCCGCGCCAACGAGGCCGCCGAGCAATTCCCGATGGCCGTGCGCGACCTGATGGGCTGGCTCGGCGACGGGCTGATCGAGAACCACCCCTTCCGCAGCGTCACCGCCAGCCCCGCCGTGCCGACCCGGCCCGAGGTCTGGATCCTCGGCAGCAGCGACTACGGCGCGCAGGTCGCGGCCTATTTCGGCCTGCCCTACTGCTTCGCGCACTTCATCACGGAAGGCGCGGGCGCGGCGGAGGCCATGGCCGTCTATCGCGAGGGCTTCCGCCCGCATGCCGACATGCCGGGCCGGCTCGCGGCACCGCACGGCGCGATCGCCGTCTTCGCCCTGACCGCGGATACCGAGGCCGAGGCGCGACGCCTCTTTTCCTCCCGCGCGCTGTTCAGGCTGCGCCGCGACCAGGGGATCTTCGCGCCGCTGCCCTCGGTCGAGGAGGCGGAGGCCTACGACTATTCCGATCATGAGCGCGCGCATGTCGAGCGCCTCGCCGCGCGCGCCCTGATCGGCGCGCCGGACCAGGTGAAGGCGAAGCTCGAGGCGCTGGCGGCGGAAACGGGCGCCGCGGAGATCGCCGTGCTCTCGCCCTGCCACGATCCCGTCGCGCGCCGGCGCAGCGTCACCCTGCTGGCCGAGGCCTTCGGTCTTGTCACCGCATCGGCGCCCGCGCGCGCCGCCTGACGCCGGACCGTCGCCCCGCTATCACATCCGCGTGCCCCCGTATGGGCCGGCCTGATGTGGCTTGCGCCCTGCGGGCTATCTGTCGCGGCAAGACCAAGACAGGACAGGCCGCGTGTTCGCGTCGATCACCGAATGGCTTTTTCGACCGGACGGCTTGTCGCCGCACGGCTTCTGCCTGCTGTGGGAGCCCTGGCTGATCTGGGCGCACGCGCTCGGCGACATCGGCATCGCGCTGGCCTATTTCAGCATCCCCGTCGCGCTGATGGCCTTCGCCCGGCGGCGCACGGATCTCGTCTTCCGGCCCGTCTTCTGGCTCTTCGCCGCCTTCATCCTGCTCTGCGGGACCGGGCACCTCGCCGACCTGCTGACGCTCTGGGTGCCGGCCTATGGGCTGGAGGCGGTGATCAAGATCGCCACCGCGGTGGTCTCGCTCGCCACGGCCGTCGCGCTCTGGCCGCTGATCCCTCGCGCCCTCGGCCTGCCCTCCCCCGCGCAGTTGCAGGCCGCCAATGCCGCGCTCGGCGCCAGCGAGGCGCGCTACCGCGCGAGCTTCCTGCATTCGCCGATGCCGCTGCACATGCAGGACCGCGACGGCGTCATCACCGGCGTCTCCGACCGCTGGCTGGAGCTGCTGGGCTACCCGCGCGCGGCGGTGATCGGCCGGCCGCTCCGCGAGTTCATGGAGCCCTCCGCCCGCGATGCCGTCGCGGAGGACTGGCAGCGCTTGCTGGCAGGGGGTGAGATGCGCGACGCCGAGCGCAGGCTCCTGCGCGCCGACGGCACCGTGCTGGATGTGCTCGTCT
>JAIYAI010000729.1 GCA_027489135.1 Acetobacteraceae bacterium | reverse complement strand
GCCCGCGTCCAGGGTCTCGCCGCCGTCAAGCAGAAGGGCGAATGGTGGTACGCCAACCACGAGATCCACGGCACGACGGTGGAGGGTCCCTTCGTGCATGGCGACCAGTTCGCGCTGCGCTTCGGGCTCGACGTCACAGCGAAGCAGTCGGGCCAGCGCATGCAGATGACGGAGATCGGCCTCTACACCGTGCGTGATGGCAAGGTGGTGGAGGAGAAGTTCCTCTTCGGCCTCGGCTGAACCCTGGCACGCGGATCGCTAGCGCTCCCGGCAGCCAAGCCGGGAGTGCCCCCCATGATCCGTCGCCGCGCCGTCATCGCTGCAAGCCTTGCCCTCCCCGGTATGGCCCGCGCGCAGGGCTGGGCGCCGGACCGGCCGTTGCGCATGGTGGCCCCCTTCCCGCCCGGCGGTGCCTCCGACCTCATCGCCCGCATGGTGGTGGAGGAGCTGGGCCAGGGCTTGGGCCAGCCCATCGCGGTGGAGAACCGCGCCGGCGCCGGCGGCGCGATCGGCACGGAAGCCGTGGCGCGCGCCCGCCCCGACGGGCTGACGCTGCTGATGGGCAGCCAGGCGACGCATGCCACCAACCCGGCGCTGAACCCGCGCCCCGGCTTCGATCCCGGGACGGAGACGGTGGTGGTCGCCGGCGTCTGCGGCGTGCCGGCGGTGCTGGTGGTGAACCCGTCCGTGCCGGCGCGCTCGATCGCTGAACTGGTCGCGTTAGCAAAGCAGAAGCCGGGCGAGATCCGCTACGGCTCGGCCGGCATCGGCGCGAGCACGCATCTCGCCGGCGCGCTCTTCGCGCATCTCGCGGGCATCGAGCTGACGCATGTGCCCTATCGCGGCACGGCGCCGGCGACGCAGGACCTGCTGGGCGGGCGGATCGAGATGATGACCGATACGCTGCCGACGGCGCTGCCCAACATCCAGGCCGGGCGGCTGCGCGCGCTCGGCGTCTCCACCACCACGCGCTCGGCCAGCCTGCCGGAGGTGCCGACGATCGCGGAGGCCGGCGTCGCCGGCTACGAGGCGCTGAACTGGTACGCCGTCTTCGCCCCCGCCGCGACGCCGGAGCCGGTGCTGGCGCGGCTGGAGGCGGAGATCACCGCGGCGGTGGCGCGCCCGCGCTTCCAGCAGCGCCTGGCGGACCAGGGCATGCTGCCGCTGCCGGGGGATCGCGCGGCCCTCACCGCCTACGTCGCCGCCGACCGCAAGCGCTGGACGGACCTGATCCAGGCGGCGAACATCAAGCCTGACTGACGCGGTCCGATCGGCGAAGGGCGTAGCCCGGAGCCGTGAATCGGACCGCAAAAGGATGGCCCGATCGGCGAAGGGCGCAGCCCGGAGCCGTGAATCGGACCGCAAGAGAACACACCAAGGAGCGTCCACCATGCCCGAATTCGTCGATCTCTCCCGCGAACTCTTCCACCGCACCCAGACCCACCCGAGCCACGCGCCGGCGGTCTTCACGGTCTGGAACGACCACAGCGAGAAGCGCGTCGCCGGCAACACCACCTTCAGCTCGAAGGCGCTGTATTTCTCGATGACCGACCATGCGGGGACGCATGTCGATGCGCCCGTGCATTTCGACCCGCGGCCCGGCGCCGCCTCGATCGACCAGGTGCCGCTGGAGAACTTCTACACCTCCGGCATCTGCCTCGACCTCTCCTATGTCCCGCTCAAGCACCAGATCACGGTGAAGGAGATGGAGGCCGCGCTCGAGAAGTCGGGCCAGGAGATCCGGCCCAAGGACACGGTCCTGATCTACATGGCGGTGAACGAGCGCCTGCTCGGCAAGCCCGGCTACCAGCACGATTTCCCGGGCCTCGCGCTGGAGAGCGTGCATTGGCTGGCCGATCGCGGCATCGGCATGTTCGGGGTGGAGGCGATCAGCCCCTCGCCGGAGGGCGAGCCCAATTTCCAGGCGCACATGGCCTGCGCGGAGCGCGGCATCACGCACATGGAGTGCCTCGCGAATCTCGACAAGCTGATCGGCCGCGGGCGCTTCACCTTCATCGGCTTCCCGCTGAAGATCAGGGGCGGCACGGCCAGCCCGATCCGCGCCGTGGCGATGTTCCCCTGACCCACCAGGCGGCATGAGCATTGCTTGCTCCGGCGGCAGATCCGCCGGAGCGCCCCCAATGACCACCCGCCGCGTGCTGCTTGCCGCGCCCCTCGCCCTGCCTCTCGCCGCGCGCGCCCAGGCCGCCTGGCCGGAGCGGCCGATCCGCTGGATCGTCAACTTCCCGCCCGCCGGCGCCGCCGACATCCTGTCGCGGGCCATGGCCGAGCAGATCGGCGGCAGCCTCGGCCAGCCTATCGTGGTCGAGAACCGGCCCGGCGCCGGCGGCATGGTGGGCAGCGACCTCGTCGCCAAGGCGCGCGGCGATGCGCATGTCGTGATGATGTCGAACGCCGCCTCGCACGGCATCGGGCCCGTGCTGTATCGCAGCGTGCCCTATGATCCGCTGGCCGACTTCATCCATATCGGCATGGTCGGCAACTTCCCCTCCGTGCTCTGCGTCGGCGAGGCCGTGCCGGCGAAGACGGTCGCGGAATTCGTGGCGCTGGCGAAGCAGCGCGGCGGGCTGACCTATGGCTCGGGCGGCAACGGCACGATGAACCACCTGACCGGCGCGCTGTTCGGCGCGGCGGCGGGGATCACGCTGACGCATGTGCCCTATCGCGGGTCGGCGGCGGCGATGACGGACGTGATCGGCGGGCAGATTCCCGCGGTGATGGAAAGCCTGCCGACGGCGATGGGCCATATCCGCGCCGGGCGCCTGCGCCCGCTCGCCAGCAGCGAACCCGCCGCCGACCCCGCCCTGCCCGGCGTGCCGAGCTTCACCGAGGCCGGCTTCCCGAGCGTGCAATCGACCAACTGGTTCGGCTTCTCCACCCCTGCCGGCATTCCGGAGGCCGTCGCGGCGCGCTGGCAGGTGGTGATCGCGGAGGCGCTGTCGGCGCCGGCGCTGCGCGAGCGCTTCGCCACCATCGGCGTCCGCCCCGGCACCCTGGGCCGCGCCGACTACACCGCCTTCATCAAGGCGGAACTCGACCGCTGGCGCGCGGTGATCCGGACCGGGGGCATCCAGGCGGACTGACCTGAGCGGCTGACCTGAACGTGGGCTGAACGGGCGCTTCAGCGCCGGTTCAGGGCTACTGTGCGATACCGCGCGCATCCCGGATGTGGAGCGATGCGGTGATCGGCAGGATGATCCTTCAGGGCCTCGCGGCCGCGCTGCTGGTCGCGGCGATCGGCAGCCTCTGGCCGCTGGTCCGATGAGCGCGGCGCGCCGCCCGACGGCGGCCGAGCACGCGGTGCTGCTCGGCTTCCACGCGCTCGTCTCGGGCAGCTTCCTCGTCGCCTGGCTCAGCGGCGAGGAGGATAGCTACGTCATGCACGAGGTCGCGGGCTACACGCTGCTCGGCGCGGTGGCGCTGC
>JAIYAI010000612.1 GCA_027489135.1 Acetobacteraceae bacterium | reverse complement strand
GTCCAGCACCGAGCCATCGACCAGGAAGATCGTCTCCGTCGGGTCCAACGCCAGCGAGATGGCTTCGACCAGGCCGCTGCGGTCGACCACCGCGGTATCGGTACCGGCGCCGCCGAAGAGATAGTCCGGCGCATCCGTCGGCCCGCTGCTCAGCGAATCGTCGCCGCCGCCGCCGAAGAGCTGATCACTGCCTTCGCCGCCCAGCAGGGTATCCGACCCCGTGCCGGCCTTCAGCGTGTCATTGCCGAAGCCGCCGGACAGCCTGTCGTTCGCGTCGGGTTCCTCCGGCGAGCCGCCGCCATTGCCGATCAGCGAATCATTGCCGCTGCCGCCCTCGATGCCGTTGGGCGTCTCGTCCAGGCCGCGAATGGTGTCGTCGCCACCCATCGCGTCGAAATAGGTGTCGTTGGGCGTGAGGGTCTTGTCGTCGGGCCCGTCGGTCGCGACCGGCGTGCGCTCGTAGTACACGGTATAGCTGCGCGTCTCGGCTCCGAAGACGACGCCCAGGCGGTTCGTAAGCAGCGGCAGGATGTCACTGGAATAGTCGAGGTCGAGCAGCGGGACCAACGGCCCGAAGCCGATGTCGAAATCCGGCCCGATAGTGTTGTGGAAGGCGCCTGCCAGCAGGCCGGCATCGAAGCTGCCGGACAGCCGGAGGCCGGTGACGCTCTCGAGCGTGCCGTAGAGCGTATAGGTCGCCTGCACCGTCGCGTCGCCATAGCCCTCGGGCAGGTCGAGGCGCAGGGCGTCGCCCAGCACGCCCTGCACCACCTGGCCCGTCGTCGAGCCGTCCGGATTGAAGAGCTCAAGCCGGACCTGCACGGCCTCCGGCGTAAAGGTCAGTTCCTGCGCGACGGCCAGCCCGACACCGAGGACCGCCTGCAGGGGCTCGATGTCGAGGGAGACGCCGTCGATGGGGTCGAATCCGACGCTGACCGGGATGCCGGTTTTCTCGAAGATGAGCTGGCCGATATTGACCTGCGCATAGGCGAAGGGCGGGTCGGCATCATCCGCGAGGGTGAGCGCCGGGAAGGTGTCGGGGCCGGCCGCAACGATGCCGGTCGGCGGGAGGGGGGTGAAGTCGGGCGGCGCCGGGAGGTCGAAATAGGTGCCCGCGAAGGCGCCGCTATCGACGCTGAAGAGATGGTCGTCGCCGCCGGGCAGCAGGTCGGCGAGGGTGAGGGTGAAGATCTCGACCGCGTCGGACTGCACGCCGGAGAGCGCCCCGCCGGTCGCCACCTCCAGAAGGTCGACCGCGAGCGGCGCGGTGTAGTCGAGGTCGTCGAAGACCGGGACATCCACATGGATCCCGAAATTCCGCGCCACGATGCCGAAATCATAGCCGAGGGAGAGCTTGACGTAGGTGTCTTCCATATCCGCGGCGTCCACCGTCATCGCACCGCCGGCCGCGAGGCCGAGGTCGGCCGCGTCGAATATGATGGGCTGGTTGCGGTAGTGCGGACGGTCCTTGATGTCGTCCCAGTTGACCGGGAAGTCGGACTGTCCCGACTGCGCGACGAACTCCCCCTCCCGCGTCTCGTAGCTGATGTCGAGCTGGCCCATGTCGAAGCCGGCCTCGACGATGAGCCGAGCGCCGAGGGTTATGTCGAGGTCGAAGCCCGCGCTGACGCGTGGAATATCGAGGCCGATCAGCCCATCATCGACCCGCAGGGTGAAGGTCTTCGGCCCGAATCCGAGGTCGTCGAAGACAAAGCTGGCCTCACCCGGACCCTCCAGACCGAAGACATTGAGGTTCGTCGCCTGGAAGTCGAGTGACATGCCTATCCCTGTCGCGCTGAGCTCACCACGCATGACAAATCCCGTGGGGTTTGTCACCGCGGGGCATGCACGAATACTCAGTCCCAGGATACCATGTTGCGGGTTTGCTATGGCCGTATCTCAGATCGGCGCATAATTCGACCTGATCTGGACTCCCCCCCCACCCGTACGCCGCCATGCCGAGCGTGCCATCACCTTGAATTCACGCGCCCGAGCCAGAATGATGCCCGGCGCGCAGCAGCCCTGCCCGCGCCGTCACGACCTTGGAAGCACAACGTCTCGATGCGGTTCCAGAAGCCTCCGACCCGTCGCCCCGCCGCGGCGCCTGCCTCGACCACGCTGACCGAGGAGCAGCTACGCCTCCGGCTCGCGGAGCGTCCCGGCAGCGCACCGGACTGGCAGCAGCTCGGCGCCCTGCTCGCGCGCACCGGTCGCCACGCGGAGGCTGCCGCGGCCTTCGAGCAGGCCGTCGCCGCCGGCGCATCCGCCTTCGCCCTCGCCGGGCCGCGCGCCCTCTCTCTCTCCGCCGCCGGCCAGGCGGAGGAGGCCGCCGCGGTTGCTCGCACGGCGCATGAACGCCGCCCCAAGGATTTCGCGCTGGCCAACCTCTACGGCGTGATGCTCAAGCGCGCGGGCCGGCTGGAGGACGCCTTGCCGGTGCTGGAGGCCGCCAAGAAGCTCGACCCGCGCAGCACCTCGCCCTGGCAGAACCTCGGCAACGTGCTCGACCTGCTCGGCCGCTACCCGGAGGCCGCGGCGGCCTACCTGGGCGGGTTGCGGATCGCGCCGCGCGATCCGGAACTGCTGCGCCTGCACGGCCGCGCGCTGCGCCATGCCGGAGATATGGCAGCCGCCATGCCGATGCTGGAACGCGCATTGGCTGCGGCGCCGAAATCCCGCGATGCGGCGGCGGAGTTCATCGGCGCGCTGCTCGACCTCGGCGAGTACGATCGCGCTCGGGAGGTCATCGCCCGGGCCCGCGCCACACAGCCGGATCAGGCGGCCTGGTTCGGGCTGATGGAGGCGCGGCTGCTGCTGCGCACGGGCCGGATCGCAGAGGCACGCTCGGCGCTGGAGCGGCAGGTGGAGGAGACTCCGAAGGACCCGGTCGCCCATCTGCTGCTTGCCCGCTCCTATGGCGACGCGGACCTGCGGCGCGCCAATGCGGTGCTGCGGCGCGCGCTGGAGTTGCTGCCCGGCGACGCGATGCTGACCGGGGAGCTGATCCACGATCTCTCGCGCAGCCGCTACGACGATGAGGCAGCGCATCTGGAAGCCGCCTATGAGCTCGCCTGCGGGCTGCTGGACCGGCCAGAGGCCGATCGGCGGCCGCATGTGAAGGCGCTGCGCACCGTGTTCCAGCGCTGCCTCGACCTCGACCGGCTCGACGCCACCGGCACGCTGGACGCGCTGGCGCCGCGCTGGGTGGCGGAGGGCGCGCTCTCCGCCCTGCACTATGAGCTCGGCAATGTCGGCAGCCTGGAGGACCGGCTGCGTATCGTCGATTGGCACCGCGAATGGGGCCGGCTGCAATCGGCGCGCATCAGGCCCCTGCCCCCGCTCGACCTGCCGGCGATGCAGACGGGGCGGAAGATCCGCGTCGGCTTCCTCTCCTCGGATCTCCGCGACCACCCGGTCTCCTACTTCGCGCTGCAACTGCTCGATCTCTACGACCGCGACCGCTTCGAGGTGTTCTGCTACTCCTTCTACGAGCGCGAGCGGGACCGCGTGCAGGCGCATATCGAGCGGCGCGTCGATGGCTTCCGCTGGTGGCCGCACAAGCCGGATGCCGAGGTCGCTGCCGGCGTCGCGGAAGACAGGCTCGACATGCTGTTCGAGCTCGGCGGCTCCACCGCCATGAACAAGCTGAACGTCATGGCCTACCGGCCCGCGCGGATCGGCGCGAGCTGGCTCGGCTACCCGCATTCCGCGGGCTTCGAGCAGATCGACTACATCCTGACCGATCCCTATATCCGGCCCGAGGATCCGCGGCTGCTGATCGAGAAGCCCTTCGAGCTGCCCGAGACCTGGGTGAGCCTCGGCGATCTCGGCTTCCACGGCACGCCGATCGAGGAGGCCCTGCCGGAAGAGCGCCGCGGCTATTTGACCTTCGGCACGATGAACAACCCCTACAAGTACAACCGCCAGGGGCTCGATGCATGGGCCGCGTGCCTGCGCGCCGTGCCCAATTCCCGCTTCCTGTTCGTCCGGCCGGAGGGGCGGGCGGCGTCCTTCATCGCCAATGCCCGGGCCGCCTTCGCCGCGCGCGACGTCGACCCCGACCGGGTCGAGTTCATCGGCATCCGCGGCGACCACCTGAAGCACTACAACAGCATCGACATCGCCCTCGACAGCTTCCCGCATACCGGCGGCACCACGACCTGCGAGACGCTGTGGATGGGCGTGCCCGTCATTGCCATGGTCGGGCCCGGCTTCCCGGAGCGGCTGAGCTATTCGAACCTGTCCAATGCCGGGCTCGGCGACCTCGCGGTCCGGACGCCGGAAGACTACGTGGCGACCGCCACGGCGCTGGCCGAGGACCGGGCGCGGCGGCGCCAGCTGCGCCACGGGCTGCGCGACATGATCCGATCGAATCCGCTGGGCCAGGTCGACCGTTTCGTGCGGGCCTTCTACGGCAAGGTCGAGGAGGTGGTGCGCCAATGAAGGCGGTCATCCTCGCCGGCGGGCGCGGCACGCGCCTCTCGGAGGAAACGGGTCTGCGGCCGAAGCCGATGGTCGAGATCGGCGGCTGGCCGATCCTGTGGCATATCTGCCAGGGCTATGCCGCGCATGGCGTGACGGAGTTCGTCATCTGCCTCGGCTACAAGGGCTGGCTGATCAAGGAATACTTCCTCAACTACCGGCTCCACGCCTCCGACCTCCGCATCGATCTCGGCAGCGGCGAGGTGGAGGTGCTGCGCCCCGCGGCCGCGCCTTGGAAGGTGACGCTGGTCGACACGGGCGAGGACACGCAGACCGGCGGGCGCCTCCGGCGCGTCGCCGAGCATCTGCGCGACGGCGACGCCTTCTGCATGACCTATGGCGACGGTGTCTCCGACATCGACATCCGCCGGCTGATCGCCTTCCACAAGGATCACGGGAAGCAGGCGACCGTCACCGCGGTCATCCCCCCGGGCCGCTTCGGCGCGCTGGACCGGGAGGGGGATGCAGTCCGCGCCTTCACCGAGAAACCGCCCGGGGACGGCATCACCATCAATGGCGGCTTCTTCGTGCTGTCGCCCAGGGTGATCGACCGCATCGCCGGCGACACGACGGTGTGGGAGGCGGAGCCGCTGCAATCCCTGGCGCGCGACGGCGAACTCATGGCCTATGACCATCGCGGCTTCTGGCAGCCCATGGACACGCTGCGCGACCGCGACACGCTGGAACGCCTCTGGGCCAGCGGCAAGCCGCCCTGGAAGACGTGGTGAGCGGCGGGTTCTGGGCCGGGCGGCGCGTCCTCGTCACCGGGCATACGGGGTTCAAGGGAAGCTGGCTGTGTCTGTCGCTGGCGCGGCTCGGCGCGCGGGTGACCGGCATCGCGCTCGACCCCGAGCCGGGGCCGACGGCCTTCGACACGCTGGGCATCCCGGCGCTGCTGGCGGCCGACCGTCGCGCCGATATCCGCGACGCCGCGCGCCTCGCCGCGCTGGTGCGGGAGGCGCGGCCCGAGGTCGTGCTGCACCTCGCCGCCCAGGCCTTCGTCGGCCGCGGCTATGACGACCCCGCCGGCACCTTCGCATCCAATGTCGACGGCACGATCCACCTGCTGCAGGCGCTGCGCGGCCTGCCCGGCGTGGCGGCGGCGGTGATCGTCACCTCCGACAAGGTCTATCGCAACGAGGGCACGGGCCGCGCCTTCCTGGAGGGCGATCCGCTCGGCGGCGCCGATCCCTACAGCGCGTCGAAGGCGGCCTGCGAGATCGCCGTCGCCTCCTGGCGCGCCTCCTTCGCCAAGGACCTGCCGCCGGTCGCCACCGCGCGCGCCGGCAACGTCATCGGTGGCGGCGATTTCGGCGCGCAGCGGCTGGTGCCGGATCTCGTGCGCGCACAGATGGCCGGGGAGGCGCTGCTGGTCCGCCGCCCCGACGCGACCCGCCCCTTCCAGCACGTGGCCGAGGTGCTGCGCGGCTACCTGATGCTGGCGGAGCGCCTGGCGACGGACCGCACCGGCGCGCCGGAGGCGCTGAATTTCGGCCCCCGCGACGGCACGGTGAAGGTGCGCGACCTGCTCGCGCTCTGGGGCGAGGTGGACTGGATCGTGGCCGAAGGGCCGCAGATGAAGGAGGCGCCGCTGCTCGGCCTCGATTCCACGCTGGCCGGCCGGGTGCTGGGCTGGCATCCGCGGCTCGATACGCCGGCCGCCATCGCCGAGACCGCCGCCTGGTACAGGACCTGGCGCGCCGGCGGCGATGCGGCGGGCCATGCCCGCGCGCTGCTGGAGCGACTGGCATGAGCGCGTCCCGCCCCGTCACCGCCTGCCGCGCCTGTGGCGGCCCGCTCGGCGCGGTGTTCTGCGATCTCGGCACCATGGCGGTCGCGAATTCCTACGTGCCGCCGGACCGCGCCGAGGCGCCGGAGCCCGTCTTCCCGCTGCGCGCGGTGGTCTGCCGGGACTGCCGCCTGGTGCAGCTCGACACCGTGGTCGATGAGACCGGCATCTTCACCGACTACGCCTATTTCTCCTCCGCCTCCACGACCTGGCTCGATCACGCGGCGCGCTTCGCCGCGGCGATGACGGCGCGGCTCGGCCTCGGGGCCGGCAGCTTCGTGGTCGAGGTCGCGAGCAATGACGGATATCTGCTCAAGAATTTCGTCGCTGCAGGCATCCCCTGCCTCGGCGTCGAGCCGGCGGCCAATGTGGCGGCCGTCGCCCGCGCCGCCGGCGTGCCGACCGAGGCACGCTTCTTCGGCCGCGCCGCCGCCGCCGATATCCTGGGCGTGCGTGGCGGTGCGCCCGCCGATCTCGTCGTCGCCAACAACGTGCTCGCGCATGTCCCCGACCTCGACGACTTCATCGGCGGCCTCGCAGCGCTGGTCGGCGACGCGGGCGTGGTCTCGATCGAGGCGCCGATGCTGCTGACGCTGGTCGACGGCGTGCAGTTCGACACGATCTACCACGAGCACTACGCCTATTGGTCGCTGCACGCGATGGAGCGCGCCCTCGCCCGCCACGGCCTCGCGGTCTTCGACGTGGAGCGCCTGCCGACCCATGGCGGCTCCATGCGCGTGCTGTCCTCGGGCACGGCGCGGCCGCCCTCCCCCGCCCTTCTCGCCCTGCGCGCCGAGGAAGCGGCACGCGGCATCGACACGGATGCCTTCTACCAGGGCTTCGACGCGCGGGTGCGCGAGGTCGTCGCCGGCCTGCGCGCCTGGCTGGCCGAAGCCCGCGCCACCGGACAGCGCATCGGCGCCTATGGCGCGGCGGCCAAGGGCAACACGCTGCTCAACGCCGCCGGCGTCACGGCGCGCGACATCATGGCCGTCGCCGACCGCAGCCCCGCCAAGCAGGGCCGCCTGCTGCCCGGCAGCCACATCCCGGTGGTGACGCCGGAGGCGCTGCTCGCCCTCGCGCCCGACGCCATCCTGATCCTGCCCTGGAACATCGGCGCCGAGATCACGGCGCAGTTGCGTGGCGCGGGCTATCGCGGCGATCTCGTCACCGCCGTCCCCGCCATCACCCGCCATGCGGTTTGAACCGACCGCCATCGCCGGCGTGGTGCAGATCCACGCTGCGCCGGCCGAGGACAGCCGCGGCGCCTTCCTCCGCACCTGGTGCCGCGACAGCTTCGCCGCCGCCGGCATCGATTTCGCGCCGATCCAGATCAGTCTCTCCGAGAACCGGGCGCTGCACACGCTCCGCGGCATGCACTGGCAGGCGGCGCCGGCCGAGGAACGCAAGCTGATCCGCTGCGTCCGCGGCGCCGTGTACGACGTGGCGCTGGACCTGCGGGACGGGTCGCCGACGCGGCTGCGCTCCGTCGGCGTCACGCTCTCCGCGGCGACGCGCAAGGCCATCCTCATCCCCGGTGGCTGCGCGCATGGCTTCCTGACGCTGACCGAGGATGCCGTGCTGGAATACATGATCGATGCGCCCTACGCGCCGGAGCACGCCCGCGGTGCGCGCTGGGACGACCCGGCCTTCGGCATCGCCTGGCCCGCGGCGCCGGCCGTCATCGGCGACCGGGACCGGAGCTGGCCCGATTTCGGTGGCTGAGCGCGTCCTCGTCACCGGCGCCACGGGCTTCGTCGCCCGCCAAGTGCTGGCGCCGCTCGCCGCCCGGGGCTTCGAAGTCCACGCCGTCTCCCGCCAACCGCCCGCCGGTCCGCACTGGCACCAGGCCGACCTGCTGGACGAAGCCGGGACACGGGCCCTGTTGCGCGATCTCCGCCCCGCCATGCTGGTGCACGCCGCCTGGTATGTGGAGCATGGCCGCTTCTGGACCGCGCCCGAGAACCGGGACTGGCTCGAGGCCTCCACCGCCCTCTTCGCGCATGCGGCGGAGGCGGGAACGCGGCGCATCCTCGGCCTCGGCACTTGCGCCGAATATGCGGATCTGGCGCCGGGCAGCGATGCGCCCTGGCCGGAAACCCGCCCCATCGCGCCCGCCACACCCTATGGCCAGGCCAAGGCGGAGCTTGCGCGTCGCCTCGCCGCGCTGGCGGAGCAGTCGGGGCTGTCCTGGTCCTGGGCCCGGCTCTTCCTCATGTTCGGGCCGGGGGAGCCCGAGGGGCGCCTCGTCCCCTCCGTCATGCGCGCCTTGCTGGCCGGGCGGGACGCGGCATGCGGCTCGGGCCGGCCGGTGCGGGATTTCGCCGCCACGGACTATCTCGGCCGGGCGCTGGCGGCGCTCGCCGACTCGCCGGTGCAGGGCCCGGTGAACGTGGCCTCCGGCGAGGGCCACGCCATCGCGGCTGTGGTGGGCCTGATCGGCCGCCTCGCCGGCCGGCCCGACCTGATCCGCCTGGGCGCCCTGCCCGACCGGCCCGGGGAGACTCCTTCCATGGTCGCCGACACCGCCCGCCTGCGGGCGGGGGTGGGCTTCACGGAGCGCCACGACCTGGAGGCAGGGCTCGCCCGCCTGCTCGCCAGCCTCACTCCACCCTGATCCCGGTCTCCTCGACGATCCGGCGCCACGCATCGAGCTCCGCGGCGTTCCAGGCCGCGGCCTCCTCCAGCGAGGCGCTGGGTACGGCGCGGATGCCCTGGCGGCGGAAGGCCTCCAGCACCGCCGGCGCGGCCAGCGCCTCGTTCGCCGCGCGGTGCAGGGCCAGCATCGCCTCCCGCGGCGTCGCGGCCGGGGCGTAGATTCCCTGCCAGGCGACCGTGCCGATGCCGGCGAAGCCGAGCTCCGCCATGGTCGGCACATCGGGGAATTCGGGCAGCCGCGCATCGGAGATGACGGCCAGCGCGCGCATCCGCCCCTCCCGCACATGCGGTGCGGTGGTGGCGACGTTCAGCATGCAGAGATGCAGGCTGCCGTTCAGGATCTCGGCCACGATCGGGCCAGCGCCGCCCTGCGTGGGCACATGCACCATGTCGAGCCCGGCCTTTCGCGCGAACATCACCGCATCGAATTGCGGATAGCTGCCGACGCCGGCGCTGCAATAGTTCAGCTTTCCGGGGTTCGCCCGGGCATACGCCACGAATTCCGGCATCGTGCGCGGCGCGAAATTGGTCGCCGTCACCAGCACGAAGGCCGGCAGGTCGGCCAACCGCCCCACGGCCGCGACCTCCTTCTGGTAGTCGAAGCCCATGCGCCGGGCAAAGAGAACCGGCGTGATGGCATTGGTGGTGACGTTGCCAATCATCACCGTGTGGCCGTCGGGCCGGGCCCGGACCAGCGCCTCGATCGCCACCACGCCGGAGGCACCGGGACGGTTCTCGACGATCACGGGCTGGCCGAGGGTCCTGCGCATCTCCTCGGCGACCAGACGGGCGACGATGTCGGTGGCGCCGCCGGGGGCATAGGGGACGAGGACTCGGATCGGGCGTGCCGGGAACGGCTCCTGCTGCGCCCGCGCGCCGGGCGCCGCCCCCAGGCTTGCCGAAACCGCGATGAACCCGCGTCGCGCGATACGCATGCCAATCCTCCCTGCTGCCGGCTCTGCGGCCGGTCCGGCACGCAGCCTAGACGAGGGGCGGCGAGGACGGGGAGGGGAAAGAGTCCGGTGACGCATCGTCGCGATGAAGGGGCCTCGGGATACCGCCATGATGCACCCGGGTCGCGCTGCGATGCCGATCCGCCACGGATCGCCAT
>JAIYAI010000446.1 GCA_027489135.1 Acetobacteraceae bacterium | reverse complement strand
CCGCACCACGCGGTCGGGCGCCGCGACCGTGCCGTCGGCGGCGAGGTTGTCCGTGAGGTCCAGCATGCCGCGCACGAGTTCGGCGTAGCAGCCGCGGCCCTCGGCCTGGAAGGCCGCGCGGTCCGTCGCCGGCGGCGGGTGTTTCAGGATGAAGCCGCCCTTCGCGCCCGTCGGCACGATCACGACGTTCTTCACCCGCTGCGCCTTCATCAGGCCGAGGATCTCGGCGCGGAAATCCTCCCTCCGGTCGGACCAGCGGATGCCGCCGCGGGCGACGGGGCCGGCGCGGAGATGCGTGCCTTCCATCCGCGGCGAGTGCACGAAGATCTCCCGCCACGGCTTTGGCAGCGGCATTTCGCCCGCCGCGGCGCTGTCGATCTTGAAGGCGAGGCGCGCATGGTCTTGGTAGAAATTCGTGCGCAGCATCGCGTCCAGCAGCACCCGGTACCGCGCCAGGATGCGCTCCTCGTCCGGATCCTCGATGGCGTCCATCGCGGCTGTCCATTCGGCCGCCAGCGTCGCTTCCGCCGCCGCGCGGTCACCCGCGAAGCCCGGGTCGAAGCGCGTGGCGAAGAGCCGCACCAGCAGCCAGGCGAGGCGCGGATGCGCCGTCAGCGCCGCCTCCACCGAGGGCTGGGAGAAGCCGAAGCCCACCTGCTTCAGCCAGCGGTACATCGCCCGCAGCAGCCAGGCCTCCCGCCAGGTGATCCCGGCGTGCAGCACGAGGCGGTTGAATCCGTCCGCCTCCGCCCGCCCGTCGAGCAGCGCCGCCAGCGCCTCCAGCAGCGCCGGGAAGCGCGCGGCCTCCACCGCCGCGCCCGGCGCCAGGGTGAAGCCGTGCAGCACCAGCGGCGACGCGTCCCTGGGTGTCAGGCGATGCGGCACCTCCTCGATGGCGCGGAGGTCGAGGCTCTCGAAGAGCGGCAGCGCATCCGCCAGCGGCAGCGGCCCGCCGGGGTTGGCGAGACGCAGGCAGAGCGTCGTCCCCGCGCCTGGTGGCCGGGCGAGCGTCGCAGCCGGCCTGCCCTCTGCCAGGGCGCGCTCGGCCAGCGCGAGGTCGGCCGCACCTTCCGCCCCCGTCGCGTCGTCGCGGTAGCCGGCGGGGAAGGCATCGCGCCAGCGGGACAGGAGCGCGGCGGCGGCGGCTTCCCCGCGCTCGGCCGTCAGCGCCTCCGCCAGGCGGTCCTGGAAGCCGCGCGCGGCCTGGGCGATCGCCGCTTCCAGCAGCGCCTCGTCCACCGCCACGACCCGCGCGGGATCGGGGGCGACGATGTAGGGCACGCGGGCCAGCGGCGCGTCGCCAAGCGCGATGTAGTACGCCGAGAGCCGCCCGCCGAAGCCGCGCGCCAGCATCTGGCCGACGCGTTCCCGCAGCTTCGTGTCGAAGGTGTCGCGCGGCAGCCAGGCGATGGCGGAGACGAAGCGGCCATAGGCGTCGCGCCGCACCACCAGCGCTGTGCGCGGGCGAAGCTGCAGGTCGAGCGCGCGGCGGGCGCCCTTCAGGATCTCCCGCTCCGGCGCCTGGAAGAGTTCGTCGCGCGGCCAGGTGTCGAGGATGTTGCGCAGCGCGCGACCGTCATGCGCCTCCGGGTCGAAGCCGGCGGCGGCGAGGATGCGGTCCACCTTCTGCGCCAGCCAGGGGATGCTGCGCGGATTGCGGTTGTAGGCGGCGGCGGCGAAGAGGCCGAGGAAGAGACGCACCCCCGCCGCCCGCCCGTCCGGCCCGTCCACCCGCACTGCCACCACATCGGCATGCTGCGGCCGGTGCACGGTGCTACGCATGTTTGCCTTGGCGACGGCCAGCGGCCGAGGATCGGCCATGGCCGCGCGCACCGGCGGCGGCAGGTGCCCGAGGTCGCGCAGCGCGTCGAAGACCGGCAGCGACGCGTCGCGCAGCAGGCCGCGGTTCTCCGCCGCGACCATCGTCACCGCGCCGGCGGCGTCGATGGCCAGGTGGCGGTGGCCGAGCAGGACGAAATTGTCGGCGCCCATCCAGTGCAGGAACTCGCCTTCCGGGGTGCCGACGCCGCCCGCGGCATCGGATGCGGCGCGCAGCATCGCCGCCATGTCGGGGAAGTCGTCGACGGCGCGTCGCACGTCGCGCAGGCCGTGTGCGATCGCGGCCTCCAGCGCCACCCAGTCGCCGGCGGCGGCGGGGGCGAGGCCCGCCAGCATCGGCGCCGGCGCGGCGGCGATGGCGATGCGCATCATGCTCTCGGGCGCGCCGCCGGGCGCGTCGAGCGCCACCAGCACGCCGTCCGCGTCGCGCGTGGCCGGCAGCACGGGATGGAGCAGTTGCCGCACCACCCGGCCGTGGCGCGACAGGGCGACGAGGGCGCTGTCCACCAGGAAGGGCATGTCGTCGGTGACGATCTCGGCCACCGCATGCGGACCGCGGCCAGGGCCGGGCGGTTGCACGCGAACCTTCGCCTGCCCCGGCGCGCGATGCCGCGCGAGGTCGAGCAGGCCGGCGACGGCGGCGGCGAGGGCCTCGGGTGACTCGGCGGCCAGTTCCGCATCGGGCAGGTCGGCGAAGAGGCGGGCGAGCAGGGGGGCGGAGAGCGCCACGGGCAGGTCGGGCGCCAGCCGCGCCAGGGCCTCCCGCGCCAGGCCAAGGAGTTCCAGGCGCGCCGTATCCGCCGTGGCGGGGCCGTCGGTCATGGTGGTTCCTTCCCTGTCGGGCGTCAGGTTTCCCGACCCGCCGCCCGCGGTGCAAGTGAAACCGCGGTTCGCCTTGTCGCCGGGCGGGACGGCGCGCCAAGCTTGGCGCAGGAGAACCCGCGCCATGCCCGATCCCGTCGTCTTCGCCCCCGGCAACTACCGCTATCTGCCCGTCCCCGGTGGCCCCTTCTCGGGCGGCGTCGCGGCGGAGCCGGGCTTCGCGCTGCACCGCGCGCGCTTCGCGACGCCCTTGCCGATGCTGCAGGGGTTCCGGGCGCTGGAGGCGCACCTCACGCGGCTCGGCCGGCCGATGACGGCGCTGGCAGGGTGCGAGCTGCGGTCGCCGGCGCCGATGAGCCGGGCGGACTTCAACGCCTTCAACGGCGAATACCTGAAGACGTTGCACGGCTGGGGGCTGCGCGACGGTGACCTGAACACCGCCGCGCGCAGCAACATCGCGCCGGTGCTGGAAATCCCCGCCGAGACGACGCTGTTTGCCTTCACCTACACGGTGGCCGAGGGCGGCGCGTCGGGGGACTTCCTGATCTCCGGCAAGCCGGAGCTGGACGGGTCACCCCAGGGCGGGCGGCGCATCGTCGCGGAGGGCGATGCATCCCCGTCCGGAATGGCGGCGAAGACGCGCTTCGTGATCGACTTCCTGCGGGCGCAGGTGGCGGCGCTGGGCTGCGACTGGGCGGGGGTGACGGGGACGCAGCTCTACACGCCGCATGCTGACTGGCCGCTGATCGGGCCGATCCTGGCGGAGGCTGGGCTGACCGTGCCGGGCCTCGCCTGGTTCCCGGCCTGGCCGCCGGTGGCGGGGCTGGATTTCGAGGCGGATGTCAGGCGGGTCCGGACCGAGATCGTCATCTGACGCGGGGCGACGCGGCGGGCTAGAATGCACCCATGACGATGACCCTCGCCCAGCTTCTGGCGCCGATGACGCCGGAGCAATTCTTCGCCGAGTACCACGACAAGCAGCCCCTCCACGTGAAGGGCGACCCGGCGAAATTCGCCTCCGTGCTGTCCTGGCGTGGCATCAACCGGTTGCTGGATATGACGCATGTGTGGTCCAGCCACTCGCTGCAGGTCGTGCTGGACGGCACGCCGGTGCCGCCCGCTGAGTACTGCGCCCGCGCCGTCGGCCGCGACGCCAACGAACAGCTCCAGCAGCCCGTCTCCGCCAAGGTGCGGGACTGGATGCAGCGTGGCGCGAGCCTCGTCATGAACGACGTGGACAGCCT
>JAIYAI010000249.1 GCA_027489135.1 Acetobacteraceae bacterium | reverse complement strand
GGGGCCGCGCGCGGGGGCAATGTTCGGCCGGTCATCAGGAGGAAGTTTCATGGAACAGCGCGCGCTCGGCCGGTCCGGCCTTTCGGTCCCGCCCGTCATCTTCGGCGGCAATGTCTTCGGCTGGACCGCGGACCAGGCGGCCTCCTTCCGGCTGCTGGATGCCTGCGTCGAAAGCGGCCTGGTGGCGATCGACACGGCCGATGTCTATTCCTACTGGGTGCCGGGCCATGTCGGCGGCGAATCGGAAAACATCATCGGCGCCTGGCTGAAGGCCCGCCCCGGGGTGCGCGACAAGGTCCTGATCCTGACCAAGTGCGGCATGGAGATGCCGAACCAGGGCAAGGGGCTGGCGCCGGCCTGGATCAGGACCTCGGTCGACAACTCCCTCAAGCGCATGGGGATCGAGCATATCGACCTGTTCCAGTCGCACCGGGACGATGAAGCGACCCCGCTCGAGGACACGCTCGGCACCTACAAGGACCTGATCGCGGCGGGGAAGATCCGGGCGATCGGCGCGTCCAACTACACTGCGCCGCGCCTGAAGCTGGCGCTCGAGACCAGCGCGAAGCACGGCCTGCCGCGTTATGAGAGCCTGCAGCCGCTCTACAACCTGATGGAGCGGGGGATCGAGGCGGATCTGGTGCCGCTCTGCGTCGAGCACGGGGTGGGGATCATTCCCTACTACTCGCTGGCCTCCGGCTTCCTCTCCGGCAAGTACCGCTCGGAGGCCGATCTCTCGAAGAGCCCGCGCGGGGCGCGGGGACTGTCGAAGTACCTGGATGCGCGCGGCATGCGGGTGCTGGGCGCGCTCGATGAGATTGCGGCGCGGCACAAGGTGTCGCAGGCGCAGGTCGCGCTGGCCTGGCAGTTCGGCAAGGCCGGCATCACCGCGCCGATCGCCAGCGCCACCGGCGCCGAGCAGTTCGCGGATCTGGTCAAGGCGGCGTCGCTGCGGCTGCCGGCCGCGGATGTCGCGGCGCTGGATCAGGCGAGCGCGGTGTAGCCGTCCCCCCTTCGTGGCCCGCCCGCGAACGGAGCGGATCAGCAGGCCACCGACAACATGGGCCGAGGCCCGAGGACGAAGTCCGCTGGACGTCGGACTCGGGACACAAGAACGTGATCGCCGTAGGTGGAATCACCGAAGGCGTGAATCACACGGCAAATCCGGAGCCTAGACCATGATCCGCGCTTCTGTGCGCGCGGATCAGGGTCCAGGCCCCGACGGTCGTCCCAGCGGGGTCACAGGCGATGCCGAGCGCCGCGGCCGCGGCGGCCTGTCGGTTCTCGAAGGTCAGCAGGGCCAGGCCGAGGCGATGCGCGATGGCAAGGTGAAGCGCGTCGCGGGCAGCCAGCTTCGTGTCGAGCTGGCGCACGAAGCGCGCCGCGACGGCGTGGTCCTCCGGCGCGATCTCGACCGTGGCGGTCCGGGACGCACTCCAGCGGTCGAAGAGCGCAAGGGCCGCTTCCGCGCGTGCGGCGATGAAGGTACCGGTTCCGACCTGGCGGCTGACGATCGCCGCAAGCTCCGCCGCGCCGACGGCGCTGATCCGGAGACGGAGGCTGCGTTCGGCAAGGATGGCGCGCAATCGCGGCGTGTGGTCGTCCGGGATGACGAACGGCGCGATCGCACTGGTATCGAGATAGACGGTCAGGCCTCATCCCCGTCGCGCATGCGGCGCAGTACGGACAGGGTGTCTTCCGCCGGGCGGGGCAGCCCGAGTGCTGCGACCTCCGCCTGCAGGGCATCGAAATCCTCGGCGGTCATCGGTGCGATGTCCCGGCCCCCGATCCCCCGAATCTCCACCACCGGCCGCCCGTGCCTCGTGATGGTCACCGCCTCCCCCCGCTCCGCCGCGGCGATCAGCTGGGTCAGCTTGTTCTTCGCCTCCGCCACGCTGTAGGCCGTCATCGGGCGCCCCCATGGCTATCCGATAGCCAGAACAGGCATCGCGGCCGGCTGCTTCACCGGCCGTGGAACACGCCGGCGCGGCGTTCGACGAAGGACCGGATGCCCTCCGCGGCGTCCTCCGTGCCCAGCACCCGCGCCCGCATCATCGGGATGGCGGCGATCGCCGCCTGCTCCCCCTGCTCGATGAACCGCCGCCCCGCCTCCTTCGTCACCTGTACGCCGAGCGGGGCGTTACGGGCGATGATGGCGGCAAGCTCCATCGCGCGGTCGGTCTGCTGGCCTGCCGGCACCACCTCCTGCACCAGGCCGATGCGGTGCGCCTGGCCAGCCGAGAACTCGTCGCAGAGCATCAGGTGGTACATGGCGTTGCCCCAGCCGGCGCGGGTGATGAAGCGGAAATGCGCGCCGCCGAAGGGGGCGATGCCGCGGCGGGCTTCCAACTGGGAGAAACGGCAATCCTCCGCCGCGACGACGATGTCGCCGGCCAGCATCAGCTCGATCCCGATGGTGAAGCAGATGCCCTGCACCGCCGTGATCACCGGCTTGCGGCACTGGTTGCGCAGGCCCATCGGGTCGATCCGGTCCTCCGGCAGCGGCTTCGCGGTGGCCGCCGGGCCGAACCACTTCGGCATGTCGAGGCCCGCGGTGAAGTCCGCCCCCTCGGCGCAGAGCACGCCGGCCCAGAGGCTCTCGTCCCGGTCGAGCAGGGTCATGGCGTCCGCGAGTTGAGCGAACATCTCCGGCGTGAACGCGTTCTTCTTGCGGTGGTTGTCGATGGTGATCCGCAGGACATGGCCGTGCCGTTCGTGCCGGACATGGCCCGAGGGTGGCGGATCGGCGGGCGCGGTGGCGGCCATGGCGGCGGTTCTCCCTGGACGGGGCCGATGCAAGCCCGGGTGGGCGGGGCCGGCAAGACGCCAGGGGAATCGCACTTGAGAAAATGGTGTCTTCTCGCGACGCGGATTGATGGACTCTTGTTCTCTCCGCAGGCTGCGGAGGACGTCCGG
>JAIYAI010000119.1 GCA_027489135.1 Acetobacteraceae bacterium | reverse complement strand
GGCGGGAAGGCCACCGCCGGGGCCGGCGGGCAGCGGTGCGCGCCCGGTCGCCGCGCCCAGGGCGAAGCCCGCCGCCGCGGCCAGCCCGAGCATCGCCCCGATCGCCGCCGCGCCGCGCCAGGGCAGCGTGCCGCGCCGCGCCGTCTCCGCCAGCGCGATCAGCCCCGGCAGCACGGCATGCGCCACGACGATGGTGTTGGACGCGGTGGCGACCAGGGTGACGAGGCCGAGCGCCAGCAAGCGCGTCCAGCCCTGGTGCTGGACCGACCGCCAGGTCAGGCACAGTACGCCGAGCCCGGCGATGAAGGCGCCGCTTTGCCAGACCGGCATCAGCAGCATCAGATGCAGGCTGGCCGGCAGGTCGGCGCCCGGCACCGCGGCGGCGACATACGCCTGCTGCAGCAGGCCGAGCACAACCAGCACGGCCAGGATCAGTGCGAGCCAGACGCCGGCGCCACGCGCCAGGGGGCCGAAGACCGCGCGCCCGACCCACCCGCCGAGCAGGGCGAGCAGCGCGAAGGCCAGGGCGCCATAGCCCCAGAAGGCGAGGCGCCAGCTTCCCGTGACGGCATCGATCAGCGCGGCGAGGGCGACATCGGGGATGAAGCTCGGCACGCGGGAGGGGCGGAAGCGGAACAGGGCGGCGGGATCGGCGCGGAGATCGGCGACGAGCAGCGCGGGGTAGAGCGTGTCGGCATGGACGGCGAAGCCCAGGAAGGCGGGGGCGTTCATCGCCGCGGTGGCAACAGCCAGGCCGAGAGCCAGGATCGCAATGGTGGGTGTCAGGCGCTGCACCGACCTGCCCTGCTTCGGTGATCGTCGGCGGGAGTTAGGGCATCGCTGCCCACCGCGCCACGCCAGCTGGGCGCTGGTTGCCCGCCATCGGCCGGCATCGCCACGGCCCTGGCAGCCGACCGCCGCGAGCGCATGCGTTCCGGCGCCGGTGCCGCCGCGTCGCGCGCAGGGGCAGGCAACGCCCGGCGGGACGGCGGCGCCGGGCGGTGATGCTCGGCGCGGCCAAGATCCGCGCCAACAGCCGGTCCTGCCGATCCTGCAGCCGCGGTCGCCACCACGACGCGATCGCGCGGATCACATGGTCGCCGGCCTGCGCCTCGAGCCCCGGCACGGGCTCGGCGCCCCGACCGCCCTCGACCAGCGCGTTGGCGTCCACGCAGCCCTCGAAGAGCAGCGCGTTCAGGGTCTTGTCACGGCGATCGGCATGCCGGACGCACCAGACATGGATCACCTGCATGCCGCGTGCGCGGCAATGCGCCGCCCGCGCCATGGGGCGCGCTGTCGCGGAAGGCACGGGCGCACGGCAGCGAGGCGATGTCGACCACGCGGCGCCGGCCGCGGACCAGCCATCGCGGGCGCGAGTTTCCGCGTCCGCAGGAAGGGCGCGCGCAGATGCAGCGCGATGTGCAGGTCGAAGGCATCGCGGCGACAGAATCGAACGGGTGGCGCAGGTTCACGCCGGCGGCATTCGCCAGGATGTCGGGCGAGCCGGCCAGCCCCGCCGCGACACGCTCCGCCGCATCGGGAAGCGCCAGGTTCATGATCCGAACCGGCAGGCACCGAGCCGATCGGTGGTGGCTCGCACATCCCGCACATGTTCCGCGACGCGGCTGTTCCTCCGCGCCGCTGCGTGCTCCGACTGCGTGCGGCCTTCCCATGCCGTAACTCGGCCCGCTCGGTCATTCTGGTGAACAGCATCACGATCGACTAACGTCGCCAGCCGGCCCTGCGCCGGGCGCGGCCAGTTCCTTGCGGCTTGTCTCGGGCGCCTGGAGAGACGGATGCAACTCTGCGGTGTTGCGCACCTGATGGTCCCCCGCAGGCTCCTCGTGCCCGCTGCCCGGGCTGACACCGACGGTGGCCCCACCACGGCATGCCGGCCTGCGGGCCGCGCCGCACCATGGCGTGTTCCGCAGGGCGCTCGCCTGGCCTGGCCATGGAAAGGGGCAGGGCGTGGACGTGATCCGTACGGGCGGCGATGCCGGAACCGAGGCGGCGTGGTAGCGCTCCGCTGTCTCCCGAGCACCGACGCAGTGATCGGATGATCCGCCGCCGCGCGTTGCTGCAACTGCCGGTTGCGCTCACCCCGCCCGGTGCCCTGGCGCAGACCCCCCGCCGCCTGCCGGTCGTCGCCTATCTCGGCTTCGCCTCGGAGGCGGGAGACCGGCTGACCCTGGACGCGCTGCGCGAGGGCATGCGCGCCCAGGGCCAGGTCGAGCGGCAGACCTACATCCTGGTGAGCCGCCACGCCGGCGGCGACATGGACCGTGCATCGGCCATCATCCGCGAGCTCATTGCCGTGCCCGCCGATGTCATCGTGACGCCGGGCCCGGCCGCGGCGCGCGCGGTGCGACGCGCGACGCCGACGCCGCTGGTGGCCGTCGGCCTGCCACCGGTCGACAGCGACCCGGAGCTCTTCGCCAGCCTGGCCCGGCCCGGTGGCTCGGTGACCGGCTTCGCCTCCTTCGGCGAGGAGATGTCGGCCAAGCGGCTCGAATTCCTGCTGGAGACGATGCCAGGCCTCGCGGCGATCGGCGTCATGCACAACGCGAGCGACCCGACCTTCGACGCCTGGGGCGCGCAGACGGCCGCGGTCGTACGGGCGCGCGGCCTCCGCGTCGTGCCGTTGCCCGTCCGCACGGCCGATCCCGCGGCGCTGGCGGAGCAGATGCGCACCCTGCCCGCCGCCGGCGCGCCGGCGCTCATCGTGGTGCGCGACTTCCTGACCTCGACCCTGGCCCCGGAGATCAACCGCCTCGCCCTCGGTCAGGGCACCGCCGTCATTGCTGAGCAGGCGGTCTTCGCCCGCACCGGTGCGCTGTTCAGCTACGGCGCGAGCCTGCCCGACCTGTTCCGCCGCGCCGCCGGCTATGTCGTGCGCATCCTGCGCGGCGAGAAGCCCGGCGACCTGCCGGTGCAGTTGCCGACGACCTTCGAGTTCATCGTCAACCTCGCCACCGCCCGCCGGCTCGGCCTCTCCGTGCCGGCGGCCATCGTCGCCCGCGCCGACGAGGTGATCGAGTGATCCTTCGCCGCGCCCTGCCTGCTGCCCCTGGTCGCCGATCTCGTCACGCGGTCGCCGGCGCCGCTGGCCCGTGCCAACGAGGTGCAGGAATGATCCGGATGCCTCGCGCGGAGGATCGTGGCAGGATGCGGCAACGAAGGAGGCCAGTGTTGGACCGGCGGACGCTCCTGACCGCGACGCACGGGACCGGCCTGGCCGCGCGCATCCCCCGCGTGGCGGCACGGCCAGCCCGCGCGCCGGCGCGCATCGGCTGGCTGACCGCGCAGCTGGCGGCGGAACTCTTCGGGGCAGGCGTCTCGCTGCCGATGGTTCAGCGCGCGGCCGTGCCCATCGGCGTGCCCGTGCGCTCCGACCTGGTCCTCGAATGAGCGCCGCGGCGGCCTCCGGCCCTGTCCCCGGCCGCCCACGGCGGCGCCGCACGCTGACGCTCGGGCACCGCTTCACACTCGCCTTCCTCGGCCTCGTCGCCGCGGTGCTGCTGGTCAACGGCACCATCAGCATGTGGCTGGCCTATGGCGAGGCGACCGAGGCCGCGGTGCGCGTGGAGCAGGAGAAGGCGGATGCGGCGGCCGACCGCGTCGCGCAATTCGTCGCCGAGATCGAGCAGCAGATGGGCTGGACCACGCGCGCCGACTGGGCCCGGGTGCCGCTCGACCAGCGGCGCTACGACTTCATCCGCCTGCTGCGCCAGGCGCCCGCCATCACCGAACTGATCTATGTCGACGGCGAGGGCAAGGAGCGGCTTCGCCTCTCCCGCCTCGAGCCCGATGTGATGAACAGCGGCGCCGACTACCGCCAGGATCCGCGCTTCGTCGAAGCGCTCAGCAACCGCATCTGGTACGGGCCCGTGACCTTCCGGCGCGGCTCGGAGCCCTACATGGCGATCGCCATCGCCCATGCCGGCCGCAATCCGGGCGTCACCATCGCGGAGGTCAACCTCAAGCTCATCTGGGAGGTGATCACGGCGATCCGCGTCCGCGGCTCGGGCTATGCCTTCGTCACCGATACGGCGGGGCGGCTGATCGCGCATCCCGACATGAGCCTGGTGCTGCGCGACACCGACCTCGCCGTCCTGCCGCAGGTCGCGGCAGCCAGGGCGGCGATGGGGCGCGCACCCGGCGCCCCGGCGCCGCGGGCGCAGCGGTCACGTGCCCTGGACGGGCAGTCCGTGCTGTCGGCGCATGCGGCGATCCCGAAGCTCGGCTGGATCGTCTTCGTCGAGCAGCCGACCGCGGAGGCGCTCGCGCCGGTCTATACGGCGCTCTACCAGACCCTCGCACTGCTGGGCCTCGGCGTCGTGCTGGCGCTTGGCGCCGGGGTGGTGCTGGCGGGCCGCCTCACGGGGCCGATCCGCGCGCTGCAGACCGGCGCGGAGCGGCTCGGCGAGGGCGATCTCGGCCAGCGCATCGCCGTCACCTCGACCGACGAGATCGGCACGCTGGCGCTGCGCTTCAACGAGATGGCCGCGCGCATCCAGGAGGCGCAGGAGACGCTGGAGGCCAAGGTGGTCGACCGGACCCGGGCGCTGGCGCAGTCGCTCGACGATCTGCGCGCGGCGCAGGACCGGCTGGTGCAGACCGAGAAGCTCGCCTCGCTCGGCCAGCTGACGGCCGGCATCGCGCACGAGATCAAGAACCCGCTGAACTTCGTCAACAATTTCGCCGATCTCTCGGTGGAGCTCGTGCAGGAGCTGGAGGAGTCGCTGGCCGCCGCCGGGCCGGCGCTCGACGACAGGCTGCGCGCGGAGGTCACGGAGCTGGCGGAGATGCTGCGGGACAACCTGGCCAAGGTGACGCATCACGGCCGACGGGCCGACAGCATCGTGCGCAACATGCTGGCGCATTCGCGCGAGGGCGGGGGCGAGCGGCGGGCCGTGAACCTGAACGCCCTGGTGGAGGAGGCTCTGAACCTTGCCTATCACGGCGCCCGCGCCGAGCAACCCGGCTTCAACATCACGCTCGAGAGGGAGCTCGACCCGACCGTTGGCGCGGTCGAGCTCTATCCGCAGGAGTTTACCCGGGTGCTGCTGAACCTCATCGGCAACGGCTTCCATGCCGCGCACAAGAAACGCGGGGACGGTGCCGCGGCGGACTTCGAGCCGACGTTGCGAGTGACGTCGCGGGCCCACCCTGACCGGGTGGAGGTCCGGGTGCGCGACAACGGGACGGGCATCCCGGACGCGGTGAAGGCGCGCATCTTCGAGCCGTTCTTCACCACCAAGCCGGCGGGCGAGGGCACCGGACTCGGCCTCTCGCTCAGCCATGACATCGTCGTCAAGCAGCATGGCGGCAGCATTGAGGTGTCGACCCGCGCCGGCGAGTTCACGGAATTCGTCGTCACCCTGCCGCGCAGCGCCGTCGCCGTGGAGAGAGCCGCATGACCGTCCTCGTGCTGGTGGTGGACGACGAGCCCGATGTGGCACCCCTGTTCCGTCAGCAATTCCGCCGCGACCTGCGCGCGGGCCGGTTCGACATGGCCTTCGCCACCTCGGCGGCGGAGGCCCTCTCGGTGATCGAGGACGCCCAGGACCGGGACATCATCCTGCTGCTCTCCGACATCAACATGCCGGGGATGAGCGGGCTCGAGATGCTGCCGAAGGTGAAGGCGGCACGCCCCGATCTGCCTGTCCTCATGATCACCGCCTATGGCGATGCGGAGACGCTCCGCCGCGCTCTCACGGAGGGCGCCGAGGGCCTGCTGCCGAAGCCGATCGATTTCGCCCTCCTCCGCTCCGAGGTGGAGCGGCGCCTCACGGGCGCGGAGCAACGCGCGTGAGCACGATCCTGGCCGTCGCCGCGGATGCACGGGTCGACGCTGCCCGGGCAGCTGCAGGGCCTTGAGGATCCCGGGCCACGCTGACCCTGTCAGACGATGACGACATGGCGAAGATCCGCGCAGCGATGAAGCGCGGCGTCAGGAAGCCGGGCGCGCCTTCGCGGCGCCAGTCCGCTGCGTCTCGCCGAGCCTTTCGGCCGGCCTCGGGGCGCCGGCGCCGATGCGTCGAGACGTCACGGCGATGGCCGCCGTTGTGGCCGGCGTCCCCGGGCTTGTGGCAACGATGGCGTCCGCGGCTTGATCACACGTGACGGCGGCAATGCCTTCAGCCGTATCGCGTCCGCGTCGTCGGCCCTGGGTCGCATCGCTGTCGGCCCGGCGTCATGTCCGCTCCGACGGATAGGTCCGCCCCGCCCGCGCCCGGTAGGCCGGCAGCGACCAGCCCCGCCACAGCGCCAGCGCGCGGATGACGAAGGCCGTGCCGATCCCGGCCGCCACGGCCGGTTCCCGCCACACGCCCTCGATGCGCAGCACCACGAACACCGCGGCCCCGGCCGCCGCCGCCGTGACGTAGATCTCCCGCCGGAGGATCAGCGGCACCTCGTTGCAGATGATGTCGCGCAGGATGCCGCCCGCCGTGGCGGTGATGACCCCCAGCAGCACTGCTGCCCAGGGGCTGGCCCCGGCCAGCAGCGCGATCTCCGCCCCTAGCACGGCATAGAGCGCCAGGCCCACCGCATCGGCCCACAGCAAGGCGCGGAAGCGACTTTCCAGCCTGGGCGCGAAGACGAAGACCAGCAGCGCCACGCCGGCGCACAGGGCGAGCAGATCCGGCGCCCGCAGCCAGAACACCGGCGTCCGCCCCAGCAGCAGGTCGCGCAGCGTGCCGCCACCGAAGCCCGTGACCGCCGCGATCAGCACGAAGCCCACGATGTCGAGCTGCTTGCGCGAGGCGACCAGCGCGCCGGAGGCGGCGAAGACCGCGATCCCCGCGGCGTCGAGGACCCGCAGCAGCGTATCGAGCGCGCTCAGCCGCTACTCCGCCGGCTGCGGGGCGGCGGCTGCGCGACGCCGCGCCGTCTCGCCCTGGGCCCCGCCGGCGCAGAGCAACGAGAGCCCGAGGAACCCCGCCACCACCGGCAGCACGAGATGCGGGTAGCCCATGTCGATGAGGAAGCCGAGCGGCACCGGCGTGACCGCATTGCCCAGCGGCAGCCCCGCCGAGACGAAGCCGAAGACCTTGCCGATCTGCCCGGGCGGGGAGGCGTCGCGCAGCATCACGTCGCGCGGCGTGCGGGAGGTGCCGAGCGCAAGGCCGCCGAGGAAGACCACCCCGATCAGCAGCACATCCGGCATGGGCACCAGGCCGGGCAGCAGCAGCAGCCCCATCGCCGCGATGGTCAGCGCGATCACCGCCTGCAGCAGCCCGCGCTTCATCGTATCCGCCAGCCAGCCGCCGACCAGCGTGCCGCAGGTGGCCCCCACCGTGTAGCCGGTCAGCGCCGCCGCCCCCGCCAGCGCGGGCACGCCCCAGAGCTTGCCGAGCACCGTCACCAGCCAGGACTGGATGCCGGCGCCGGCCATCGAGCTCAGCATGAAGAAGGCGAAGAACAGCAGCATGGGGCGGGAGAGCAGAAGCTCGCGCCCGCTCATCGCCTCCCCTGTGCCCGCCTTCGGCTTGGCCTGGTCGCGCAGGATGCGGCTCTGCAGCAGGATCAGGACGACGACCGGCACGCCGAGCAGCCCCACCAGCAGCAGCACGCTGCGCCAGCCCATGCCCGCCGCACCCACCAGCACGCCCACCACGACGGGGGCGAGGGCAAAGCCGACATTGCCGGTAAAGGTGTGCAGCGCGAAGGCGCGGCCCATGAAGGACTTGGAGACGCTGCCCGCCATGATCGCGTAGTCAGCGGGGTGGATCACGCTGTTGCCGACACCCGAGAGGATCGCCAGCGGCAGGATCACCCAGAAACTGGGCGCGAAGGCCATCCCCGCGATGGACAGCGCCATCAGCAGGGTGCCGCCCACCAGGAAGGGCCGCGCGCCGTGCTTGTCCACCAGGAAGCCGACCGGCGTCTGCAGCAGCGCCGTCGTGCCGCTCATCAGCGCGACCGCCAGGCCGAGCGTGGCGTAGGAGACCTGGAATTCCTGCCGCCACAACAGGAAGAGCGGCGGCAGGCAGAGCATGTAGAAATGCGACAGGAAATGTCCCATGCCGATCAGCCCGACGATGCGCATGTCTCGCGCGCGGTCTTCGGGTTCGGGGTCGGTCGCCATGGGGTGGTCCTGCAGCGGAAGCAGATCCGCAACCTGCGCCCCCGGCCCCGGCATGGTCAATCGGGTGGCGACCCGTCCCCCCTGGTCCCGGACATGAAGTTGCGGTTAGGCTCGCGGCGTGAGACGCGCGACGACCATCACCCTTGTCCTGCTTGGCGCCGCCGCCGGCGGTGGCGCCTGGTACGCCTGGCCAACCCGGTCCGACGAATGCGCCGCCGCGCGCGAGCGCCAGGACAAGTTCGCCGACGACGTCTGCAGCCGGGCCTCCAGTTCGTCGTCCACCTCCTCCTCGTCCAGCAGCCATGGCAGCAGCAGCCGCTCCTGGTGGGGCGGCAGCAGTTCCAGTGCCAGTTCGAGCTCCGGCTCCGGGGCCGATGGCGGCTCGAGCCATGGCGGCTTCGGCAGCTCGTCCTCCTCCTTCTTCAGCGGCGGGAGCTGATCCGATGCGGCGGCTCGAGGTCACGCCGCGGCCGGACCGGCGCGAACGGGCCCGGCAGATGGGCTTCGCCTACGCCGAGATCGCCGGCGAGCCCTACTGGGACGAAAGCTGCTGCTACGAATTCACCGCCGCGCAGGTGGACATCCTGGACGATGCGACGACGGAACTCGAGAAACTTTCGCGCGCAGCGGTGGAGCACGCCATCCGCTGGAACCGCCGCGCCGATCTCGGCCTGACGGAGGGCGCCTGGGCCCTCGTCGTGAAGTCCTGGGAACGGCGCGACCCCAGCCTCTACGGCCGGATGGACCTGGTCTGGGATGGCGGTGCGACGCCGCCGAAGCTGCTGGAATACAATGCCGACACCCCGACCGCGCTGTTCGAGGCCTCGGTCGTGCAATGGGAATGGCTGCAATGCGAGCGGCCCGACGCGGACCAGTTCAACTCGATCCACGAGGCGCTGATCGGCACCTGGAAGGCCTATGGACGGCCCGGCGGCACCATCTGGTTCGCCTGCGCCCCCGGCAGCGCGGAGGATCGCGGCACGGTCGACTACCTGCGCGACACGGCGATCCAGGCGCAGCTCAACGCGCCCTTCCTGACCATGGACGAGATCGGCTGGCATGCCGAGAGCAGGACCTTCCGCGACAAGGCGGAGAAGCCGATCGGCACGCTGTTCAAGCTCTACCCCTGGGACTGGATGCTGGCCGAGGAATTCGGCGCGAACATCCCCATCGCGCCAACCCGCTGGATCGAGCCTGCCTGGCGGCTGATCCCGGCCGGCAAGGGCTTCCTCGCGCTGCTCTGGCAGCTTTTCCCAGACCATCCGAACCTGCTGCCGGCCTTCCGCGAACCCGGGAAGACCGGAGGCCGGGAGATCGCCAAGCCCTATTTCGGGCGGGAGGGGGCGAACATCTCCGCCCCCGGCGTCGAGACCGACGGGCCCTATGCGGCGCAGCCCCGCGTGTACCAGGCCTATGCCGAGCTGCCCTGCTTCGCCGGGCGCTATCCGGTGCTGGGAAGCTGGGTCATCGCCGGGCGTGCCTCGGGTCTCGGCATCCGCGAGGACGCGACGCCCATCACCCGCGACACCAGCCGCTTCGTGCCGCATTTCTTCATGCCCGCCGAGACCTGAGCCCGATGAACATCCTCTCCACCCTGCCGGCCTTCATCGCGCATTTCGCGCTGGCGATCCTGCTGATCGTCGGCACGCTCTGGGCGCATATCCGCCTGACGCCGCATGACGAGCTGGCGCTGATCCGCAGCGGCAACGCGCCGGCGGCGGTGAGCCTGGGCGGGGCGGTGGTGGGCTACGCGCTGCCGATCGCGTCGGTCATCACGCATTCGATCAGCGTTCTCGATGCACTGGTCTGGGGCGTGATCGCGGTGGGGGCGCAGCAGGGCGCCTTCCTGCTCTGCACGAAGGTGCTGCTGCCGGACTGGCGCGCGGCGATGGAACAGCGCGGCGAGATGGCGGGCGCGGTGCTGAAGGCGGCGGCGGCGATCGCGGTCGGCGTGCTGAACGCGGCCTGCGTGACGACGTGACTACCCGATCTGGCGGATGATGCCAGGGTCGGTGATCAGGTCGTCGCGCACCAGCAGGAAGGCCTTGGACAGGATCAGGCTGAGTGTCGCGTCGCCTTCGAAGGGCAGGCGCAGATCCGGCGAGGCCTTCCCGCTGTCCGGCACGATGCAGAGATAGGTGCCCGGACCGTCGACGAAGGACGCGCCGGAGCCAAGGTGGATGCGGTAGCGGCGCAGGCGCCCCTGCACCACCAGGTGCCGCTCTTCCAGCGTGCAGTGCGGCGCGATGGCGAGCTTCGGCAGCAGCGTCGCCAGGAACTCATGGCGCAGCGCGCCGCTGCCCTCCAGCGCCGCCGCGTTGAAGTCGCGCCAATAGGCGTCGCCGTACTCGCGCCGCCACTGGCTCGGGTGCTGGGCATTGGCGCCGCGGTCGAGCCAGTTGGCGTCGGCGCCGATCGAGGCGACGCCCACCATCAGGTCCACGTCGCGCATCACCTCGGAGAAGGCGATGGCGGGCACACCCGCGACCGGTACGCGCTCCGCGCCGACCGTGAGGCCCGTGCCGCCGTCGCGGCGCCAGTCGCCGCTGTCCCGCAGCGTGCGGAACAGCACGCGGTCGGTGCGGAGGTAGAGCAGTGCGCCGGCCTCCGTACGGTCCTCGCCCTCGCCGCCCGCGCCTTCGGTCCAGAACTCGGCGCAGAGGCCGAGGGCGGGCAGCTTCAGATGCGTCGGCTCGTCATTCGGCACGTCGGCATCCATGCGCGTCCGGCAGACCCAGCCGCGCAGCCGGGCCAGCGCATTGGCCTGGGCCTGGCGCAGGAAATGGCCGGCGAAGCGGTTGGAATAGGTCGCGGTCGCGCGCTCCGCGTCGGTCAGCGGATAGGTCTCGCGCCAGGCTTGGCGGATCGGCTGGACGATGCCGTACCGGTCGAGGAAGCCGCGCCAGGCCGTGACCGCGGCTGCCCCCTCGCCACCGAGGGGATGCCAGAGGGCGACCACGTCCTCCGGCCCGATCGGCGGCAGGCGCGCGTCGTCGGCGGCCAGCGGCGCCATGGCATCCAGCGTCGGCAGGGCAAAGCTGCGCGCGGCGCCACCGGCCGCCGGCGTGACGGTCCAGACCAGCCGCGCGGCGAACCAGCCGAGCAGCGGGTGGTCCAGGATGCGCTCCTGGAAATCGCGGCCGGCCCAGCTTCGCCCAGTCAGCCAGCTTCGCTCCAGCCGGAGGCGCTGGACGCCGAGGACATCGGCGACCTCCTTCGCCTTGGCGCGCAGCGTCTTCAGCGCCTCGGTGCTGTCCTTGTCCTGCTTCACCGCGGCAGGGAGGGATTTCGGCACGCGCCCATCGGCGCTGCGCAGCGTGACCGGCACCGCCGTGCTGCTGGCGATGGCGAGGGTCGCTGTGGCACCGCCGCCCAGCGTGACCTCGATCACCGGGTCGGCGCCGCCGGAGAGGTCGAAGGCGGGGACGGAGATCTCCTCAAGATCCTCGATCGCCACGCCGGCCTGTGCGGCGGCGGTGGCCATGGCCTTGGCGATGGTCTTGTTCAGCCCCTGGTCGCGGACGCGGCGCTGGATGCGGCCCAACGCCGCGACGGCCTCCGGCGTGGCGATGCGCCCGAGCGCGCCGATGCAGGCATTGATGCCGACGAGGGAACGGTAGGTGACGCCGAGTTCCGTCGGCACCCGCTCCAGCAGCGCCAGCGCGAGACGGAGCAGTCGCGGCACCGCGGCCGGATCGTCGGCGAGGAACCAGATGCAGCCGCGCAGGACGATGTCGTTGGCGTCCGACAGCCGTGCCGGCGGGTGGTGCCACGGGTAGAGGCTGAACCAGTCATTCGTGCAGAGCGCGATGATCGCCGCATTCCGCGGGGACCCGAAGGCGTGGATGTAGGCCAGCGCGCGGGTCTCGAAGTGGTGGTACCACAGGGCGCTGGCGAAGGCGGGCCGGCCCGGCGCGTCGGGATCGCGTTCGGCGACGAGATCGAGCCAGTGCATGACCGCCGCCTGCCGTGCAGCGCCCGCGGTGCCGGTCCGCAGGGCGTCGGCCTCGCGCCGCCAGGCCTTGCCGGCCGCGGGGCTGCGCGCCTTCCAGAGCAGGTCGAAGAGCGGTCCGCCATCGGCCTGCAGGATGCCGGCCTCCTGCACGCCGTCCACGGCCCAGTCGCGCGCCCGCGTCCCGAGGATCGCGCTGGCCTGGCCCCGAAGCGCGGCGAGGCTCGCCCCGTCATAGGCGCGCTGGCTTTCCGCGGACGCTTCCGGGATGACGCCGAAGCGGGAGCGCAGGGTATGGAAGCGGGGCGCAGGGAAGTCGGCCGCACGTCCTGCGGCAACGGCCTCGGCGTGGATCACCTCGGCCTCGATCACCCAAGGGGGCGGCGGGGGATCGAGCGCGGCCAGCCAGGCAAGGGGCGTCTGCTTCACTCGGTCATGCAGTTCCCGAGACGCGTGGGTATCGAACCGTCCGGGCGGTTGCCGCGGGACAGGTAGCCCCGAGTGCTCCACCAGGAGGAGACGTGCGGCCTCGATGCGCCAATCCTCCCAAGGCCGGGCGCGGCCGGACCAGCGCGGATTTGCGTGCTGGGCTGACATCCAGGCCTGCAACTCGGCGGCCAGCCCGACGAAGCAGTCTCCGAATGCCTGCACTTCAAGGCCGTCCCGTGCGTCGGCCACACGCGGAAGCCGCGGCCTCAGCGGCGGAAGCGAGCCCGCTGGCGGCTGGTACTCGGACGGCTGCGCAACGGAGAGGCCCAGGATGGATGCAAAGCGCCCTTCGATATCGGGCGCCCGCGTGCGGTCCTTGTGAAGGCGGGCGTAACAGTCACGCATGGCTCGATAGGCGTCCTGCAGCCCGGTGTCGCCAGTGAAGCGACTGTCCGTGCTGCGCTCCATCGCCTCGAGAAGAAATTGGACTTCGCTTGAGACCTTGTGCGTGCCGGTCGCCGTCAGACCTGACCGGTGCGTGAGCAGCTGCATCGCTGCCCTCGCCAGCGCCGGCGTCAGTACCGGCAGATGGCGGAACAAGGCGCGGCACACGGCCTGAAGATCATCCGGCATCCGCTCCTGGGGCTTCACGCTGAGCCACCGGGCGAGAAAGGCTTCCAGCAGGGCACCGCGTTGGTCGGCGTCTCGTCGACGGACGACGCTGTCGCAAACGGCGTCCTCGCCAATCAGGCGAAACCGGATCCTGTATGGCGCCACGACAAAGGCGCCGGGCGCCCTCAATGCGGCATGGGCCTCGGCAAGCGCAGCGTCGAGGACCGAAGAAACCGGGACATCGGCCATCCGCGCCTCACCCGCTCCGCAGCGGCACCAGCCGGATGAAGGTGATCTCCGTCTCCGGCCGCAGCAGGATCTCGGCGTCAAGATCCGTCACCTGCCGGTCGTCCACCGTCACGAAGAAGGCGTTGCGCCGGAAGCCTTCCAGCGCCGCCGCCACGGCCTGCTCCCGCGCCGGGGGGGCGGCCACCGTGACAAGCGGGCGCGAGGCGGACGGCGCATCGGCCGCGCGCTCCATCTCCAGCAGCACGCGCTCGCGGATCAGGTCGGATAGGCGCAGCGGGACGCCGTCGCGCCATGTCAGCAGGATGCTCGGTTCCGGCGCACGCGCCATCACCTGATCCTTGATCACGATCTCGATCACGCCGTGCATCCCGGCTTCTGCAGTGTTGCGGGAGACTATCGAAACCGTGATCGCCATGCGAGACGACTCACGCCGCCGCCGCCACCTCCCCCGCAAGGCTTTCCCGGATGAAGCGCACCAGCGGTTCGGCCAGCGCGCTCTGCCCCGCCGCGTCGCCGAAGACGCACATCTCCGCCGTGCCCAGCGCCGGCAGGCCGGGCACCTCCTCCAGCCCCGGCGGCAGGCCGCTACGACCCAGCACCGTCAGCGCGAAGCCCGCCTGCGCCGCCGCCGCCACGCCGAGCAGGCTGGCCGAGACATAGACCACCTCGAAGGCCATGCCCGCCCGCGCCAGCGCCGCCAGCGCCCGGTCGCGGAACATGCAGCCCGGCGGCAGCATCGCCAGGGGCAGAGCCTGGTCCGGCGCTGGCCGCCAGCCCGGGGCGGCGACCCAGGTCACCGTCTCGGTGAAGATCGGCCGTCCCGCCGTCTCCCCGTCCCGCCGCTTGCCGAGGACGAGGTCGAGTGCCCCCTCCTCCTGCGACGTGCGCAGGTCGTGGCTGCGGCCGACCTCCACCTCCAGCCGGATCTCGGGGTAGGTCTGCGCGAAGCGGGCGAGCAGCGGCGCCAGGTTGCGCGGCACGAAATGGTCGGCGACCCCCAGCCGCAGCCGCCCGGCGACGGCCGGTGCCACCATGCGCCGCACCGCCTCGTCGTTCAGCGCCAGGATACGGCGGGCATAGGCCAGCAGCGTCTCCCCGTCCCGCGTCAGCGCCACGCTGCGGCTGGTGCGCTCCAGCAGGCGGCGCCCGACCAGTTCTTCCAGCCGCTTGATCTTCAGGCTGACCGCGGACTGGGTCAGGCCCAGCACGGCGCCGGCTGCGGTGAAGCCCCCGCGCTCCGCCACCGCGACGAAGCCGCGCAGCAGGTCGAGGTCGAGGTCCGGGATGCGCATGCCATGAGGATGGGCGATGCCCGGGCGGCAATCAATGAGGGGTGCAAATGCAAAGGGGCCGCGCCTTGCGGCGCGGCCCCCTCGATCCGGACAAGCCCGGGATCAGACCTCGTCGTCGTAGCCACCGCCGCCGGCATCGCCACCGAAGCCGCCGGAGTCGCCGCCGAACTGGCGGTCGTCATAGCCGCCGCCGCTGGCATCATTGCCACCCCAGGCCGCACCGCCCTGGTCAGCCGCCGGGGCATCGCCCCAGCCCTGCGCCGCCGCGGCCGCGCCCGGATCGGACCAGGGGGAGGCGCCGGCGCCCACCCCTTCCTGCCCGAAGGCACCGGCGCCACCGCCGAAGCTGGCCGCATTGGCGTGGCCACCGCCCGAGAAGGCGCCCATCAGCATGTTGCCCAGCACCATGCCGCCGGCGACGCCGGCCGCGGTCATCGCCGCGGTGCGCAGGAAGCCGCCGCCCTGGGGCGCCTGCTGCATGGCATTGTAGCCCGGGGGCGGGGCGATCGGCTGCGGCTGCGGGGCCATCGGCACCGGGCGCTGCTGCCCGCCGCCGAACATGCCGCCGAACAGGCCGCCACGGGACTGCTGCGCGGCCTGGGCCTGGCGGCTGGCGTTCTCCAGCTGCCACTCCAGCTCCTGGATGCGGTTCTGCGCCTGGACCAGCGCGTGCTCCTGCACGAAGGCGGTCTGGGTCAGGCGGTACCGCGCCTCCGGATAGCGGGTGAAGAGGTCCGCGATCAGCGCATCGGCCTCCCGGTCAACAGGGGGCAGGGGCGGCTGCGCCTGGGGCACGCTGCCACGCCCCATGCTGCCCCAGGGGCCGCTGGAAGCGGGCTGCGGGGCGGCATTGGCGCCGGCCACGCGGGCCACGAAATCGGAAATGATCCGGCGTTCGTCGTCGGTCATGGGTCCTGTGTCTCCTGGGCCCGCCATCCCGGCTTCCGACCGGCCGCGTTCTCCGCGGTCCGGCCCATCGCAGGCCTCGGGGGCGAAGTGGCCCGGGTGAGGCCCGGTTTCAAGCGGGGGTCAGGCGACCCGAGGGGGCAGCCCCAACCGCCGCCACTCGATCACCGGGCAGCGGTCCTGCACGAAGCGGAGGCCCGCGGCGCGCGCACGGGCGCCCGCAGCGTCGTCGGTCACGCCAAGCTGCAGCCAGACGGTCTTCGCCCCGAGCCGGATCGCCTCGTCCACCACCGCCCCGGCGTCCTGGCTGCGGCGGAAGACGTCGACCATGTCGAGATCGGGCCCGGCCGCGGCCAGATCGCCCACCACCGCGCTGCCGTGCAGGTCCCGGCCGGCGATGCCCGGGTTCACCGGCGTCACCGCATAGCCGCGGTCGACCAGGAAGCCGGTCACGCCCCAGCTTGGCCGGTCCGCGCGGTCCGAGGCGCCGACCACCGCGATGCGCCGCGTGGTCAGCAGGATATCGCGAATCGTGGCGTCGTCGTTGGCGTCGGCGGTCATGGCGCTGTTCCTCCGTCCCTGCGCTGGTGCGCCGCCGCGCTTGCCCTGGCAAGGGCGGCCCGGCATTCATGGCGGTGCAGTGCACGGGCCTGTAGCTCAATGGTCAGAGCGGGCCGCTCATAACGGCTTGGTTGGGGGTTCGAGTCCCTCCGGGCCCATGCCTGCCGCTACAGGTGCAGCGCCTCGAAGGTCGCGAGCGTCGCGCCGCCGGCATCGCGGAGTTCGAGCGTCGGGCCGAGCACACGCCAGGACCGCGCGGCGGTCAGCGTCTCCACCAGGCGGCGTTCCAGGGCATCGAGGGGGGCCTGGCAGGCCATGCGGGTCATGGCGCCGGGCGAGAGGGCGAGCCGGCCATCCGGCTCGAGCGCATAGGTGCCGGCGATGCGGTTGCAGCCGGCGCTGGCGGCCAGGCGACGCTGCCCGTCGAGCACGCGCATCTGCAAGGTCGCGGCGCGGCCGCCGGATGGCGCCACCGCCTCCCCGCCCAGGCTGACGATGCGCCACAGCGTCTCCTCGAGCGGGGAGTCGGCGCGGGCACGGTCGCAGGTCAGACCGGGGAAGGCGCCGATGGGGCGGGTGACGACCAGGCTCGGCTGCGTGCCGCTCCCCTCCATGCGCGGGCGCGCCGCGACCTCGGCTTCCAGGATGACGACCAGTGGTGCCCCTGGAGCCGGGCGGCCGGCGGCGTAGAGCGCCTGGAGGGCCGGGAAGCCGGCCTCCATGGCGATGGGAAGGGACTGCCCGCCGCGGCAGGCGATGAAGCGGGCAGCATCGGCGAGATAGACCATCTCCCCAAGCATCGGCGCGGGCGCCGCCAGGGCGGATGGCGCGAGGAGGGCAAGGAGGGCGGCGATCCGGAGCGTGCGCATGGCGCCCGACATGCCGTGCCGCGATGGCGGGATCACGGCGAAGGCTTGGCAAGCGCGGGGAAGGGGCGATGATGGTGCCGGGCCCCTTGCGCCCGGAGGAAAAAGGAACCGTCCATGCGCCAGATGCACCTCGTCGGCTTCCTGCAGGCGCAGAACTGCACGAATTTCGCCTCCTCCTGGCGGCATCCGGACAGCCGGTCGGACTTCATGAACCCGGACTACTACCAGGAGATCGGCCGTATCCTGGAGCGGGGGAAATTCGACCTCGGCTTCTTCGACGATCGCCTCTCCATGCCGGACCGCTACGGCTCCGACCACCACCACACGATCGAGCACGGCATCCGCTGCGTGAAGATGGACCCGATCGTGGTGCTGACGATGATGGCGGCGGCGACGACCCGCCTTGGCCTCGGTGCGACAGCCAGCACCACCTATTTCGAGCCCTTCCACGTCGCCCGCGCCTTCCAGACCCTCGACGTGATGTCGGGCGGCCGCGCCGCCTGGAACGTCGTCACCGCCCTGAACGACGGGGAGGCCGCGAACATGGGCCGCGACGAGACCATGGCGCACGACACCCGCTACGACCGCGCCGACGAGTTCGTCGAAGCCGTCCTCGGCCATTGGGATTCCTGGGAAGAGGACGCGCTGATCGTCGACAAGGCGTCGGGCCGCTTCGGCGACGGGCGGAAGGTGCACCGGCTCGACTACAAGGGGCAGTTCCTGCAGACCCGCGGCCCCTTCACCGTGCCGCGCAGCCCGCAGGGACGGCCCGTGCTGATCCAGGCGGGCGCGAGCGCGCGCGGCAAGCGCTTCTCCGCGCAATGGGCGGAGCTGGTCTTCGTCGGCTGGACGCGGATCGAGGAGGCGAAGCGCGACTACCGGGAGTTCAAGGACCTGATCGCGTCCTTCGGGCGGGACCCGGACAGCGTGAAGGTGACGACGTCGTGCTGCCCGATCGTGGCGCGCACCCAGGCGGAGGCCGAGGACAAGGCGGCGCTGATCGCGAAGCTGCCGCTCGAGGTGGACGCGCTGTCGCTGCTGTCGGAGGTGATGAATTTCGACTTCGCCTCGAAGGGGCTGGACGAGGCCTTCACCGACGAGGAGATGGCCGGCATCTCCGGCCTGCAGGCGATCCGCGACCGCGTGGTGGAGCGCACGGGCAAGAAGAACCCGACGGTGCGCGACTTCATGGTGGCGAGCGGCCGCGGCCGGCCGCGCATGGACATGGTGGGGGATGCCAAGTTCGTCGCCGACCGGCTGGAGGAATGGTTCACCACGCCGGCCTGCGACGGCTTCGTCATCCAGGCGCCGGTCTGCCCTGGGACCTATGCGGATTTCGTGGAATTCGTGGTGCCGGAACTGCAGCGGCGCGGGCTGTTCCGGAAGGAGTACACGGGCGGGACGCTGCGCGACCATATCGGGTCGCCGAAGGCGGCGCGGGGGGCGTGGCGGGTGAAGCTGCCGAGCGCGGCGGAGTAGGTTTGCGAACCGCCAGGACGCCACGGAAAGATCCTTCTTGGCGTCTTGGCGGTGAACCTTCTACTTCGCCACCAGGTTCCGCAGTGTCTCCCCCGCGATCCACCGGCGCAGGTTGTCACAGAAGATCTCCGCCACCGCCTCCGGCAGCCCCTCCACCGCCGCGGCGCTGTGCGGACAGACGATGACGTTCGGCATCTCCCAGAAGGGGCTGTCCGGCGCCAGGGGCTCGTGCTGGAAGACGTCGAGGAAGGCGCCGCAGAGATGCCCGCTCTCCAGCGCCGCCAGCAGGTCCGCCTCCACCACGCATTGGCCACGCGCGACGTTCACGAAGCCCGCGCCGCGCGGCAGCAACGCCAGCGTGCGGGCATTCACCATGTCCCGCGTCTGGTCGGTCAGCGGGCAGGCCAGCACCAGCCAGTCGGCGCTGGGCAGCAGCGCGTCCAGATCCTGGAACCCCGCCACGGCGTCGCAGCCCTCCGGCACGCCCGCGCCGGGATCGCGGCGGATGCCGGTGACGCGCATGCGCATGCCGCGCGCGTAGTGGCCGAACTCCTGCCCGATGGGGCCGGTGCCGACCACCACCGCATGCTGGCGGCGGATGTCGCGGGGGAGTTGCCGGAGATACAGCGGCTCCCAGGCATGCCGCCGCTGCGCCTCCCCGATCCGGGGAAACAGCCGCGTCAGCGCCATCATCCCCGCCAGCGCGCTCTGCGCCACGGCATGCGCGCTGGCGCCGGCGGAGGTGGTGAGCGCGACGCCAGGCTTCTCCGCCATGGACCTGAACATTCTGCTGTCGGCGCCGGCGGCGTGGATGTGCACCCAGCGCATCGCCGGGGCGGACCGCACCAGGCCGGCGAAGCGCTGGATCTCCGGCGCGGGGCGGTCGCGGGTGCCGCGCTCGATCAGGTCCCGCGTCGAGAACGCAACCGACGCGTCCCCGGGATCGGGCAGGTCGCCCTCCGCCGGCACCGGGATCAGCCGCGCATCGGGAACGACGGCGCGGATGGCATCGCCGTGGCGCGCCGCGGCCGTGGCGGAGAGCAGGATCGTCACACCGGTCGCCATGTTCCCTCCGCGCGGCTCATGCGCGGCGCATGTTTCAGCGCCATGCCGGCGCCGGCAAGCCCTGGCGTCGCGCGCGCGCCGCGCCATACCCTGCGGCGACGCCGAGAGGAAACACCATGGACTTCGACTTCCCCCCCCGCGTGCGCGAGTTGCAGGCCCGCGTGCAGGCCTTCATGGAGGCCGAGATCTACCCCGCCGAGGCACGCTTCCACCGCGAGGTGGCCGAAGGGGATCGCTGGCAGCCGACCGCGGTGATGGAGGAGCTCAAGGCCAAGGCAAAGGCGGCCGGTCTCTGGAACCTCTTCCTCCCCGAAAGCGACCTCGGCGCCGGCCTGACCAACCTGGAATACGCGCCGATCTGCGAGATCCTCGGCCGCTCCATCCTGGCACCGGAGGCGCTGAACTGCTCCGCCCCCGATACCGGCAACATGGAGGTGCTGGTCCGCTACGGCACCGAGGCGCAGAAGAAGCAGTGGCTGGAGCCCCTGCTGAACGGCGAGATCCGCTCCTGCTTCGCCATGACGGAACCGGCGGTCGCGTCCTCCGACGCCACCAACATCGAGAGCCGGATCGAGCGTGACGGCGACCACTACGTGCTGAACGGCCGCAAGTGGTGGACCAGCGGCATCGGCGACCCGCGGGCGAAGATCATCATCTTCATGGGCAAGTCCGACCCCACCAACCCCGACCGCTACCGCCAGCAGAGCATGATCCTGGTGCCGCGCGACACGCCCGGTGTGAAGGTGATCCGCATGCTGCCGATCATGGGCTATGACGACGCGCCGCACGGCCATGCCGAGGTATTGTTCGAGAATGTCCGCGTGCCTGCGGAGAACATGCTGCTGGGCGAGGGTCGCGGCTTCGAGATCGCGCAGGGCCGCCTCGGCCCCGGGCGCATCCACCACTGCATGCGCACCATCGGCCTCGCGGAACGGGCGCTGGAGATGATGTGCCGGCGGGTCCAGTCCCGCGTCGCCTTCGGCAAGCGCATCTCCGAGTTCGACACCACGCTGGAGCGCATCGCCGAAAGCCGCATGATGATCGAGCAGGCCCGCCTGCTGACCCTGAAGGCGGCCTGGATGATGGACACCGCCGGCAACAAGGAGGCGCGGGCCGAGATCGCCATGATCAAGGTGATCGCGCCGAACATGGCCTGCCAGGTGATCGACTGGGCAATCCAGGCACATGGCGGCGGCGGCCTGTCGGACGACTTCCCCCTCGCCTACGCCTATGCCTGGTCGCGCGCGCTACGCTTCGCCGACGGGCCGGACGAGGTACACCGCAACCAGATCGCCCGGCTGGAGCTCCGCAAGCACCCCTAGGGCTTCCGCGCGACGCGGTTTCGGTGTGTGATCCGGAGAAGCGCAAACGTTGCCTGAGCCGCGAGGCGAAGGCGGCGTAATTTGCGCGCCAAAAAGCAGCAGGATCGCCCGGCGACGGCCGGGCGGTCCGAAGGAAACGGACAGGATCACAGCATGGGCACCACGTCCCGCCGCGTCGCGCTGGTCACCGGCGCCGCCACCGGCATCGGTCGCGCGACGGCCATCGATCTCGCGCGGCATGGCTATGATGTCGCCATGGCCGACCTGCCAGGACAGAAGCTGGCCGAGATCGCCGCGGAAGGCGAGGCCGCCGGCGCGCGCATGCTGGCGGTGGAACTCGACCTCCGCGTGCTGGCCAGCATCGAGGCGGCGGTGGAGACCACGGCCGGTGCCCTCGGCGGGATCGACGTTCTGGTGAACAATGCCGGCACGCAGCTGCGCGGCGCGGCGGTCGACATCGACTGGGACGACTGGGATCGCCTGATGTCGGTGAACCTGAAGGGCCAGTACTTCATGGCCACACGCTTCGCCCGCTGGTGCATCGCGCAGGACCGTCCGGGCGCCATCGTCAGCACGGCGTCCACGCATGGCTTCACCGGCATCGCCAACCAATCCGTCTATGGCATCTCGAAGGGCGGGGTGATCCAGATGACGCGCATGCTGGCCATCGAATGGGCCGGGCACGGCATCCGGGTGAACGCCGTGGCGCCGGCGACCGTGCTGACCCCGTCGCGCGCCGCAGCGCTCGCCGATCCGGCGCGGCGGCAGATGATGCAGGACCGCCTGCCGACGCGCCGCTTCCCGACGGCCGAGGAGATCGCCGCCGCCATCCGCTTCCTGGCCGACCCCGAGAACGCATCCGTCACCGGGCATATCCTGCCCGTGGACGGTGGCCTGCTGGCAGTCTGAGGGAGCACACCGATGAACACCCGTCGCACCATCCTGCTCGGGGCCCTGCTGGCACGACCGGCGCTGGCGCAGGACCTTGGCGGCTGGCCGAACCGGCCCGTACGCCTCATCGTGCCGTTCCCGCCGGGTGGCCCCACGGACATCTACGGTCGCATGCTGGCCGAGCATTTCGCCCGCGTCTTCGGCCAGCCCTTCGTGGTCGAGAACCGGCCCGGCGGCACCGGCACCATCGGCAACCTCGCGGTGATGCGCAGCGCGCCCGACGGACAGACCCTGCTGTTCAACTCGATCAGCGGCTTCACCCTGCCGGCGCTGCTGCGCAAGCAGCCGGAATACGACCCGCGCGCCGACTTCACGCCGATCTCGCTGACCATCCGCTACCCCTTCTACCTGACCTCCGCTCCACGCTTCTCCAGCGTCGCGGCGCTGGTGGCGACGGCGAAGGCGGCGCCGGGGACGCTGAATTTCGGCTCCCCGGGCGTCGGCAGCGGCGGGCATCTCTGCGCCGAGCGCTTCTGCCTCGCGGCCGACATCAAGGCCGTGCACATCCCCTATGCCGGCGCGCCGCTGGCGATGACGGCGCTCGCCGCCGGGCAGATCGACTTCTACTTCGACAGCGTCGGCAATTCCCAGCCCATGGTGCTGGAGGGGAAGATCAACGGCCTTGCCATCACCGGCGCGCGACGCATGCCCGTGGTGCCGACCGTGCCGACGATGATGGAATCGGGCTTCCCCGGCTTCGATGCCGATCTCTGGCTTGGCCTGCTCGGGCCGAAGGGCCTGCCGCCGGCGATCGTCACCGCGCTGAACCGGGAATGCGACCGCTTCCTCGCCCTGCCCGCCGTGCAGAAGCGGCTGCACGACGCCGCCTACGAGGCGGCCGGCGGCCCGCCCGACGTCTTCGCGCGCCGCCTGACGGAGGATCTGCAGGAGTGGGGTGAGGTGGTGCGCCGCGCCGGGTTGCAGCAGGGGTAGCGACCCCGCCGCGCCTGGGCCGATCCTACGCGTTCGGCTTCGACGTGTTGATCAGCGCCACCATCTCCTCGGTCGAGGTCACGTCGCAGAAGATGTTGGCCATGGCGGAGAGGGTGGCGTTGTGCTCCTCGTCCGTATGCGCGGCGTTGCCGTCGGTCATGAAGAAGACGCGGTAGTCCAGCATCATCGCGTCGCGCGCCGTGCTCTCACAACATACGTTGGTCACGGTGCCGGTGATGATCAGCGTGTCGATGCCGCGCTCCCGCAGCAGGGTGTGCAGGTCCGACGATCCCTGGATGAAGGCACCGAAGCGGGACTTCCGCACCTTCAGGTCCTCCGGCCGGACGTCCAGGCCGGGCCAGAGGTCATGGCCGAAATTGCCAGGCGTGAAGGCCTCGATCATGCCGGCGCGGCGGGCGGGGTTCACGAACACGTCGTAGAAATTCCGCCAGCCCTCCACCGCCGCCGGATCGGCGGTGTGCTGCAGATAGACCACGAGCCCCCCGGCCTCGCGCAGCGCCTGGCTGATCCGGTTGACGTTGGGCACGATCTCCGGCGCGACCTTCACCGCGGAAAGCTGCCCCTCTGCCATGAAGCCGTTCTGCAGATCCACGACGACATGCGCGGTGCGCCGCGGATCGATGGCGTGGTGGACATGGATGCCGCCCCGCCGCTCCTCGGCACGGGCGACGACTGCGGGGAAGAGGGCGATCTTGTGCATGGCGGGAAGCCTACAAAGCCCCGGGCCGCGGCGTCCATCGCCAGGATGCGGCCGATGGGCCCCGCCGCGACCGGCTCTGCCCGCTTCCCGATCACCCGCCCGCGCGCGATGCTGACGTGCGATGCGGATTCTCCTGCTCGGGGCCACGGGGCTGATCGGCGAGGCGGCGCTCCGGCGCCTGCTGGCGGCGGGGCATGCCGTGACGGCGCTCGGGCGCGACGTCGCGGCGGCACAGCGGCGCTGGCCCGAGGCAGGCTGGCTTGAGGCCGATCTCGCCGACGCGGACTGGCCCGCGCTGCTGCGCGGGGCCGACGCCGTGGTGAACTGCGCCGGCGCGCTGCAGGACGGCGCGCGGGACGACCTTGTCACCGTGCATGATGAAGCGCTGCGGGCGATGGTGGCAGCCGCGCCGCCGGGGCTGCGCGTCGTGCAGGTCTCCGCGCCCGCCGCCGCGCCCGATGCGCCGACCGCCTTCCTGCGCACCAAGGGCGCGGGCGATGCGGCGCTCGCAGCCTCCAGCCTCGACTGGGTCGTGCTGCGGCCCGGGCTCGTGCTGGGGCCGCAGGCCTATGGCGGCAGCGCGCTGCTGCGGGCGCTGGCGGCGATGCCGGGCCTGCTTCCGCTGGCGCGTCCCGATGCGCCGATCCAGACCGTGCATGTGGACGACGTCGCCGAAGCGATCCTCGTGGCGGTGGAAGGGCGCGTGCCGGCGCGCATGGCCTACGACCTGATGGAACCCGTGCCGCATCGGCTGGATGCCGTGGTCCGCGCGCTGCGCGCCTGGCAGGGCTGGCCGGCGGCGCGCGTGCTGGCGCTGCCCGACGCCCTGGCGCGGCCCGTGTTCCGGATCGGCGACGCGCTGGGACGCCTCGGCTGGCGCAGTCCGTTGCGCAGCGCGGCCTGGGCGGAGATCGGCCGCGGCGTCACCGGCGACGCCGCGCCCTGGATCGCCGCGGGCGGGCCGCCGCCGCGCGACCTGGCCGCCACGCTGCGCGCCATCCCCGCGACGGTGCAGGAACGCTGGTTCGCCCGCGCCTGGCTGCTGAAGCCGTTGGTCATCGGCATGCTGGCGCTGTTCTGGCTACTGTCCGGCGTGATCGGCTTCGCCCGCTTCGGCGCGGCGCAGGCGGTTCTGACGGAGCGCGGTATCGATGCCGGGCTTGCCGCGCTGGCCGTCGCCGGCGGCGGGTTGGCCGACATCGCGCTGGGTATGGGCATCCTTGTCCGACGCTTCGTCGTCCCGGCGGCCTGCGGCATGGTCGCGGTCACGCTGGCCTACCTGCAGGGCGCAACGCTGATGACGCCTGATCTCTGGCTCGATCCCCTCGGCCCACTGGTGAAGACCCTGCCGGCGGCGGTGCTGGCGCTGGTCGCGATCGCCCTGGCGCCGGAGCGCTGACACGGATGGACGAGGTCACCCTCGCGCTGCGCTGGCTGCACGTGATCGGCGCCTGCGTGCTTCTAGGCACGGGTGCGGGGATCGCCTTCTTCATGCTGGTCGCGCACCGCTCGGGGCAGGCGCGGATCGTCGCGCATGTCGCCGGCACGGTGGTCCTGGCCGATGCGGTCTTCACCGCGACGGCGGTGCTGCTGCAGCCGGTGACGGGTGCGCTGCTCGCCTGGCGGCTGGGGTGGTCGCTGAGGGAGGGGTGGATCCTGCTGTCGCTCGGGCTCTACGTCATCACCGGGCTGTTCTGGCTGCCGGTGGTGGTCATCCAGATTCGCCTGCGCGACCTGGCGCGCCAGGCCGATGCCGCGGGCGCCGCGCTGCCGCCGGCCTACCACCGCCTCTTCCGCATCTGGTTCGCCTGCGGCTTCCCGGCCTTCGCGGCCGTGCTGGCGATCATCTGGCTGATGCTGGCACGCCCGGCGCTGACGCTTTGGTGAGGGTTTCCGCCAGGGCCCGGGATCGGCTAGAAGGCGCCTTAAATCCCCCCGCACGCCCCAGGATCACGCCATATGGCCGCCTACCAGTACATCTATGTCATGAAGGACGTCACCAAGGCCTATCCGGGCGGGCGTGAGGTCTTCAAGGGCATCACCCTGTCCTTCCTCCCGGATGCGAAGATCGGCGTGCTCGGCCCGAACGGCGCCGGCAAGTCGACGCTGATGCGCATCATGGCCGGGCAGGACAAGGAGTTCGGCGGCGAGGCCTGGGCGGCCGAGGGCGCCCGCGTCGGCTACCTCTCGCAGGAGCCGCAGCTCGATCCCGACAAGACGGTGGGGGAGAACGTGCGCGCCGCCTTCGGCACGCTGGAGGCCGATCTCGAGCGCTTCAACGAGATCAGCAACGCCTTCGCCGAGGAGATGTCCGAGGAGAAGATGAACGAGCTCCTCGCCGAGCAGGCCGACCTGCAGGAGCGGATTGACGCGGCGAATGGCTGGGAGCTCGACCGTACCATCGATATCGCGCTCGACGCGCTGCGCTGCCCGCCGGCCGACCTGCCGGTCACCAACCTCTCGGGCGGCGAGCGGCGCCGCGTCGCGCTCTGCAAGCTGCTGCTGGAGAAGCCGGACCTGCTGCTGCTGGACGAGCCGACCAACCACCTCGATGCCGAAAGCGTGGCCTGGCTGGAGAAGACGCTGCGCGAGTACCAGGGCGCGGTGCTGATCGTCACCCATGACCGCTACTTCCTGGACAACGTTACGGGCTGGATCCTGGCGGTCGACCGCGGCCAGGGCATTCCCTACCAGGGCAACTACTCCGCCTATCTGGAGCAGAAGCGCAAGCGCCTGACCCAGGAGGAGAAGGAGGAAAGCTCCCGCCAGCGGCAGCTGGCCGAGGAGCAGGAGTGGATCGGCCGCAGCCCCGCCGCCCGCCAGGCCAAGAGCAAGGCGCGCATCCAGGCCTATGAGGAACTGCTCGCCCGCAGCCAGGAAAAGGCGCCCGACCCGACGGAGATCGTCATCCCGCCGGCCCCGCGCCTCGGCAACCTGGTCATCACCGCCGAGGAACTGCGCAAGGGCTACGGCAACCGCCTGCTGATCGACGACCTCTCCTTCAAGCTGCCGCCCGGCGGCATCGTCGGCGTCATCGGCCCGAACGGCGCCGGCAAGTCCACGTTGTTCAAGATCATCACCGGTCAGGAACAACCGGACGGCGGCACGT
>JAIYAI010000367.1 GCA_027489135.1 Acetobacteraceae bacterium | reverse complement strand
GGCGCTCGACATGATGGATCTGGGCAACCCGGACATTGGCTGGGTGCAACTTGCCAACAGCATGGGGGTCGAGGCGGCGCGGGCCGATACGCTCGATGGCTGCGCCGACCTGATGGCGCAATCCTTCGCCCGGCCCGGGCCTTTCCTCATCGAATTGGCGATCGCCTGATGCCCGGTGCCTGATCTGGCGGGCGATCGCCCGCGGTTTGGCGGGAGGGCGGGGCGCCCGGCCGGCGCCCCGCCCGTCGATTGATGGGACACGGTGCGGCGTGGCGAGACGTTTCGAGCGATTCAAGCTTTCCCCGGTTTCAGGTTTCGCCCAAGCTGGCGTAAGCCCGTCGCGCGCAGATTACGCTTGCCGAAGCGGGACTCGCCTCGGGTATAAGCCGCAACCGGTCAGGTTCAGGCGGTCCAAGGAGTGCATCCGACTTGGCCATGGTTGACCCCGCATGAACGTCGTGCGCACGTCGCCGCCCGAGGCGAACGAGCCCGAGATCCTGCTGACGGATCGGGCCTCCGTGTCGGCGCGCCGTCCGGCGACGGAGCCTCCGGCCGAGTCCGCCCCGGGAGCGGTCGAGGCTGGCGCCGAGGCTGCCGCGCCGCGGGGTAGGCGCCGCTGGATCTGGGTGGGCCTCGGCCTGTTGGCGCTGGTCGGCGCCGGGGCTGCCGCCTTCTGGGACCATGTGGCCGGCGATTCGCGCTCGTCGCGCCAGGAAGCCACGCTGCCGCCCGACGAGCCGCTCTCCCAGGGTGAGTTCCGGCTGTCCGACGCCGAGATGCGCGCGCTCCGCATCGATGCCGTGTCGACCCAGCCCTTCCGGTCCGAGCGCGTCGCCGAGGGCCGCATCGCGGTGAACGAGGACCGCGCCACGCCGGTCTTCAGCCCCTACAGCGGCCGCGTCGTGAAGGTCTATGCCAGCCTCGGCGAGACCGTCCGCGCCGGCGACACCCTGTTCGAGATCGAGACCACCGACCTCGCCGGTGCCGCGTCCGACCTGCTCTCCGCCGCCGACGGCGTGCAGAAGGCGCGCGCGACGCTCGACCAGGCGAAGCGCGAGGAAGCGCGCCAGGCCAGCCTGTTCAGCGCCCGCGCCGCCTCGCAGCGCGATGTCGAGCAGGCCCGCACCGCCGCCGCCACCGCGGCCGAGGACCTCCGCACCGCCGAGGCCACGCTGTCCGCCGCCCGCGACAAGCTGCGCGTGCTCGGCCGTACGCCGGACCAGATCGCCCGGATCGAGCAGACCCGGAAGGTCGATGCCATCGTACCGGTGACGGCGCCGATCGCCGGCACCGTCACCCAGCGCCGCGTCGGCCCGGGCCAGTGGCTCTCCTCCGGCGGCAGCGACCCGGTCTTCACGATCGCCGACCTCTCGACCGTCTGGATGGTGGCCGCGGTGCGGGAGATGGATTCACCCCTGATCCGCATGGGCCTGCCGGTCGAGGTCTCGGTCGGTGCGCTGCCGGGCAAGGTCTTCCCGGCGAAGATCACCACCGTCGGCGCGGGCCTCGACCCCACGACGCGGCGGATGACGGTGCGGGCCGAGGTGCTGGACCCGGACCATCTGCTGAAGCCCGAGATGTTCGCGACCTTCCGCATCGCGGTCGGCGAGGGGCGGACCGCGATCGCGGTGCCGGTCAGCGCGGTGATCTATCGCGGGTCGGAGACCAGCGTCTGGGTCGCGCTCGACGGCAACCGCTTCATCCTGCGGCAGATCACCGTCGGCATCCGGGCAGGGAACATGCTCGAGGTGACGGACGGGCTGAACGACGGCGAGCGGATCGTCACCGGCGGGGCGCTCTTCATCGACCGCGCCGCGCGCATGGACTGAACGGCGCACGCGCCTCGGAGTACTGACCGGCCATGCGCCAGATCGTCGCCTTCGCGCTGCAGCGTCGGCCGCTCGTCATCCTGCTGTTCTTCACCTTCATCGTGATCGGCCTCGTCGGCTTCACCCGGCTGAACATCGAGGCCTATCCGGACCCGGTGCCGCCGCAGGTCGTCATCATCACCCAGAATCCAGGCCAGAGCGCCGAGGAGATCGAGCGCTACGTCTCGATCCCCATCGAGGTGGCGATGGCGGGGCTGCCGAACCTCACCTCCGTCCGCTCCACCTCGCTCTTCGGTCTGTCCGACGTCCGGGTTCAGTTCAACTTCAACTACACCTACGACCAGGCGCTGCAGCAGGTGCTGAACCGCCTCGGCCAGCTCCAGGGCCTGCCGGAGGGCGCGCAGCCCACCATCTCCCCGCTCAGCCCGATCGGCGAGATCATGCGCTACCGGCTGGTCGGGCCGCCGGGCTATGGGCTGGCCGACCTCAAGACCCTGCAGGACTGGGTGCTGGACCGTCGCTTCAAGCGGGTGCCCGGCGTCGTCGATGTCACCTCCTTCGGTGGCCACACGAAAAGCTACAACGTCGTCATCGACCTCCGCCGCATGGCCGCGCACGGCCTGACCCTGCCGCAGGTGATCGACGCCGTGCGCGCCGGCAACGCCACGGTCGGCGCCGGCACCATCCGGGTCGGGCCGCAGGCCGCCGTGGTGCAGGGCATCGGCCTGGTGCGGAGCATCGACGACCTCAACGCCACCGTTGTCGCGGCCGAGGGCGGTGTGCCCGTGCTGCTCTCCGACATCGCGCGGGTGGAGGTGGGGAACATGCCGCGCCTCGGCGTCGCGGGGCATGAGGGCGACAGCGACGTGGTGCTGGCCACCGTGCTGATGCGCCGCGGCGAGCAGACCCTGCCGACCATCCGCGGCGTGCAGCAGGAGGTGGCGCGGATCAATGCCGGGGGCGTGTTGCCGCCGGGCGTGAAGATCGTCCCCCTCTACGACCGCGAGGACCTGGTAAGGATCACCACCCGCACGGTGACGAAGAACATCATCGAGGGCGTGCTGCTGATCCTGCTGGTGCAGTACCTCTTCCTCGGCGATTTCCGCGGTGCGCTGGTGGTGGCGGCGACGGTGCCCTTCGCCTTCCTGTTTGCCATCCTGCTGATGCTGGCACGTGGCGAAAGTGCCAACTTGCTCTCGCTCGGCGCGCTCGACTTCGGCCTGCTGGTCGATGCCACCGTCATCATGGTGGAGAACATCTACCGCCATCTCGGCCTGGCGCGGGCGCATGGCGGGCACCGCATTCCGGCGCCGCCGATGCCCTCCGGTGGCGGCCTCTCGGGGCTGTCGCTGACCGTCCTGCGCGCCGCCGGCGAGGTGGACAAGGCGATCTTCTTCTCGGCGCTGATCATCATCGCCGCCTTCATCCCGCTGTTCACCCTGGGCGGCATCGAAGGGCGCATCTTCGGCCCGATGTCGAAGACCTACGCCTACGCCATCGTCGGCGCGCTGCTGGCGACCTTCACCATTACCCCCGCCCTCGCCTCCGCCCTGCTCTCGGAGAACAGCCGGGAGCGCGACACCATGGTCGTGCGTATCCTGCGCTGGGGCCATCGCCGGCTCTACGGCCTGGCCATGCGGGCGCGGCCGCTCTGCATCGCCATCGCGGCGCTGATGTTCGCCGGCGGCGTGACGCTGCTGTCCAACCTCGGTGCCGAGTTCCTGCCGACGCTGGAGGAGGGCAATCT
>JAIYAI010000679.1 GCA_027489135.1 Acetobacteraceae bacterium | reverse complement strand
TTGGCGCCGGCGGTGGTGATGAGGTTGGCAACGAGCTTGGCCGAGATGGGTGAGCGCGGCGCGCTCTTCCGGTCCTGCCGTGCATAGCCGAAATAGGGAACCACCGCGGTGATCCGCCGCGCCGAGCTGCGGCGCAGCGCGTCCAGCGTGATCAGCAGCTCCATCAGGTTGTCGTTCGCCGGGTAGCTGGTGGACTGGATGACGAAGACATCCTCGCCGCGGATGTTCTCCTGGATCTCGACGAAGACCTCGAGATCGGCGAAGCGGCGGATGGAGGCGTTGGTCAGCGGGACGCCGAGGAAGGCGGCGATGGCCTCCGCCAACGGGCGGTTGCTGTTGCAGGCGACGATCTTCATGGGGCGAAGGGTCCCTCGCGCGCAGGCATCCCGCAGGTCCCGCGTCGCACGCGTCGTGGACGCGCGACCCGCCCGCCGCGGCGGCATATCAAGGTGACAGTTGCGTGTAAACCGCAGCCCGGCCGGCACGGGCGCGATGCGGGGCTGCGACCTGCGCATGGCGCTCGTAGGCGATGTGCACCGGCCGCGGCCGATGCACCCGCATATCGGCCCGCACCGGCGGAAAGCCGGGAGCGAAGGGCGGCACCGCACCGGTCAGGAAGCGATAGCGAGCGGCGGCACCGCACCGGTCAGGAACCGATAGCGAGCGGCGGCACTGCCCCGGGATTGCGAGAAGGCGCGCGCAAGGCCGCATGGCGGACGCCATCGGGACGCGCCCTGCGCAGGATCGGCCATGCGATGGTTCGCGGTTAACCGGACGGCAAGGCTTGCCCGGCATGCTTTGCCGGGTGTCGTCCCGCACGCCGCGGGGCGGGGGACGGATGGACGCCGGCGATGGCCGGCCATGGCGCGGAACGGGATCGGGCGCGGCAGGATGCGGGCGCGGGACAGGATCGGGCAAGGCAGGATGCGGGCGCGGACCCCGAAGGGCCGAAAGCTCGGAGGACGGTGCGCATGCTCGCGCAGCTGAGCGCGCTCGGCCCGCGCAGGCTGGCCGCGATCGGCGCGGTGGGGCTGCTCGTGCTTGCGCTGGTCGGCACACTCGCCTGGCGGGGCGCGAGCCCGCCCATGGCGCCCCTGTTCCTTGAGCTTGAGCCGCGCGATGCCGCCGCGGTCGTCGCCGCGCTCGACCGTGCCCGCATCCCCCACCGGCTCGGCGCCGGGGGTAGCCAGATCCTGGTCCCGGCGGAGGATGTCGCCCGCGTCCGCCTGCTGCTGGCGCGCGAAGGTCTGCCCGCCGGCGGCGGCGTGGGCTGGGAAATCTTCGATCGCGGCGACGCGCTGACCACCACGCCGTTCCAGCAGGACGTGAACCGCCTGCGCGCGCTGGAGGGGGAGCTGGCGCGCACCATCCGCGGGCTCTCCGGCGTGCGCGCGGCGCGGGTGCACCTCGTGCTGCCGCGGCGGGAGGCGTTCTCGCGCGAGCGGGGAGAAGCGCAGGCGAGCGTCGTGCTGGCCATGCAGGGCGCCGGGCGGCTCGACCGCGACGCGGTGCAGGCGGTGCTGCATCTGGTCGCCACCGCGGTCCCCGGACTGAAGCCCGCCAACATCTCCATCGTCGACAGCCGGGGGGAATTGCTGGCGCGCGGCGGTCAGGCCGTCTCCGGCGCGGCCGCGGCCGCCACGCAGGAGGAACTGCGCCGCGCCCAGGAACTGCGCATCGGCCGGGCCGTCGAGGAACTGCTGGAACGCACCCTCGGCCCCGGCCGCGTCCGCGCCGAGGCAACGGTCGAAATGGATTTCGACCGTGTCGAGACGCGCGAGGAGCGCTTCGATCCCGACAACCAGGTCGCGCGCAGCACGCAGTCTGCCACCGAGAGCAGCCGCACCTCGGACTCCGGCCAGCCGACCTCGGTCGCCACCAACCTGCCCGGCAGCGAACCGGCTGGTGCGGCCGGCGGCGTCGGCAGCCAGGAGAGCCGGCAGGAGGAGACCACGAATTTCGAGATCGGCCGCACCACGCGCGCGACGCTGCGGGACCATCCGGTGGTGCGCCGCATCTCCATCGCGGTCCTGGTCGACGGCATCGCCGAGCAGCAGCAGGACGGCCCGCCCCGCGTGCGGGAGCGCACGGCCGAGGAGCTTGCCCGCATCGCCGCCCTGGTGCGTGCGGCGGCCGGGCTCGACGAACGGCGCGGCGACCGGGTGGAGGTCGTGTCCATGCGCTTCGCCGCGGCGGATGACGGGCGGGGGACGGATGCCGGTGGGTTCCTCGGGCTGGAACTGCCGCCTGGCACCGTGGCGCGACTGGCGGAGAGCGCGCTGCTCGCCTTCGTCGCGCTGCTGGCGATCCTGCTGCTCGGCCGCCCCATGGTCGGGCGCATCACCGCGAGCCTCGCCCCCCCGGCCCTTGCCGCCGCCGGCGCGCCGGCGGGCGCGCTGGCGGGCTCGGACGCCTTGGCTGGCCTGCCCGGAGCAGCGGGGCAGGCGGCGCTGCCCGGCGCGGCGGCGCAGTCCGAGGGTGCGGCCCCGGGCCTGGCCGCGCCGGAGGAGGAGGACATGGTCCAGCTCGCCCATGTGCAGGGCCAGATGCGCGCCTCCTCCCTGCAGAGCCTCGCCCGCATCGTCCAGGCCAATCCGGACGAGACCCTGACCGTGCTGCGCCGCTGGTTGAGCCCGGAGGACTGAGCCGTGAGCGATCGTTCCCTGACCGGTCCCGAGAAGGCGGCGACCGTGATGCTCGCGCTGCCCGAGGACGTGGCGGCGATGCTGTTCAGCCGCATGCACGAGGACGAGATCCGCGACGTCTCCCAGGCCATGTCCCAGCTCGGCACCATCGCCGCCGACACGGTCGAGGTCCTGTGCCGGGAGTTCGCCGAGCAGCTCGGCCATGCCGGCAACCTCGTCGGCAGCTACGAGAACACCGAAAGGCTGCTGCTGAAGACCCTGCCGCGCGACCGCGTGGCCCAGATCATGGAGGAGATCCGCGGCCCCGCGGGCCGCACCATGTGGGACAAGCTCGGCAACGTGAACGAGGGCGTGCTGGCGAACTTCCTGAAGAACGAATACCCGCAGACCGTCGCCGTGGTGCTGACCAAGATCCGCCCCGAACACGCGGCCCGCGTCCTCGCCCTGCTGCCCGAGGGATTCTCGATGGAGGTCGTCATGCGCATGCTGCGCATCGAGACCGTCCAGAAGGAAGCGCTGGAGGGCGTCGAGAAGACGCTGAAGGCGGAGTTCATGTCGAACCTCGCCCGCAGCGCGCGGCGCGACGCGCACGAGCTGATGGCCGAGATCTTCAACAACCTCGACCGCCAGGCCGAGAGCCGCATCCTGGCCGCGCTCGAGGAACGCAACCGCGACGCTGCCGAGCGCATCCGCGGCCTGATGTTCACCTTCGAGGACCTCAACCGCCTGAACGGCGCTGCCATCCAGGTGCTGCTCCGCTCGGTCGAGAAGGACAAGCTGGCGCTGGCGCTGAAGGGCGCGTCCGAGCAGATGCGCGACCTCGTCATGAAGAACATGACGGAGCGCGCGGCGCGGCTGCTGAAGGACGACATCGCCGGCCTCGGCGCCGTGCGCCTGCGCGACGTCGACGAGGCGCAGGCGGCGATCGTCACGGCGGCCAAGGACCTCGCGGCGCAGGGCCAGATCGAGCTCGGCGACGGCAAGGAGGAGGAGATGGTGCAGTGAGCGCGGCGATGGCAGCCTTCGTACCGACGGGCGCACTGCCACCGACGGCGCCGCGGCGCGGCCGGGCCGGCGCCGTGCCGCTCGCCGGGCTCGACATCCCCGACCTCGACGCGCCACGCGCCGCGCCGCGGCATGCCGCGCGGGACGCGGCCCTGGCCGAGGCGGAGGCCATGGCGCGGGACGCGGCGCTGACCGCGGCGCG
>JAIYAI010000752.1 GCA_027489135.1 Acetobacteraceae bacterium | reverse complement strand
GGCGCGCGCGATCATGCGCGGGTTGCCCTTGAAGTAGCGGTTGTCGCTGAAGGGCATCCAGTAGGCGTCGAGGTTGTTCGGACGCGGGACGGAGATCTCGTTCATCGGGCGGGTTCCGGCGGCAGGGATGGCGGACAGAACACCCGGCGCGGCCGCCCGGCAAGCCCGGTGTCGCGAGATTGTGCGCCGCGCGCGCCGGGTGATATCGCTGGGCCATGCCAGGTATCGACGCGGCAGGGGCGATCGGCCTCTTCATGGCCATGGCGCTCGCTGCCGCCATCCCCGTCATCCTGCCGCGCTTCGCCCTGCCGCTGACGGTGCTGGAGATCGCCGCCGGCATCGCCATCGGGCCGGAGGGGCTGAACCTGCTGCATGTCGGCCCGGTGCTGTCGGTGCTGTCGCAGATGGGCCTCGCGGTGCTGTTCCTGATGGCGGGGTTCGAGGTCGACCCGGAGGTGCTGCGCGGCACGCCGCTGAACCGCGCCGCGAGCGGCTGGTGCCTCTCCGCCCTGGTCGCGCTGGCGCTGGCAGCGCTGCTGGCGGCGACGGGCATCGTCGCGGCGCCGGTGCTGACGGCACTCGCCTTGACCACCACCGCGATCGGCGCGCTGCTGCCGGTGCTGAAGGACGAGGGACATCTCGCGCCGCCCTATGGCCCGCTGATCCTCGCCGCCGGCGCGCTCGGGGAATCCGCGCCGCTGATCATGCTGTCGCTGATCCTGGCGGGGCTGTCGGGCGCCGGGCCGCAGGCGCTGATCCTGCTGGCCAGCGCCATCGGGGCGGTGCTGGCGATCCTCGTCGCGGCGCGGACCAGCGAGGGGCGCTTCGCCCATTGGCTGGCGCATGGCATGGGCACCTCCGGCCAGTTGCCGCTGCGCCTCGTGCTGATGCTGATGATGGGGCTGGTCTTCCTGGCCGAGCATGTCGGGATCGACCTCGTGCTCGGCGCCTTCGTCGCCGGCGCCATCGCCCGCGCCGCGACGCCGCATGCGTTGCACGAGGACCTGATGGCGCGGCTCGACGGCGTCGGCTCGGGCTTCCTGATCCCGATCTACTTCGTCGTCGCGGGCATGCGGCTCGACCTGCCGGCGCTGGAGGAGCACCCGCATGCGCTGCTGCTGGTGCCGCTGTTCGCAGCGGTGATGCTGGCGGCGCGCGGGCTGCCGGCACTGCTGCTGTACCGGGACCTGCTGGACCGGCGTGGGCGCATGGGCCTCGCGCTGCATTCCGGCACGCAACTGCCGCTGGTGGTGGCGATCACCGGCATCGCGGTGGAGCGCGGCGTGATGCCGGGGGAGCAGGCAGCGGCGATGGTCGGCGGCGGGATGCTGTCGCTGCTGGTCTTCCCGAGCCTGGCGCGCTGGCTGCTGAAGCGGAAGCCCTGACCACGCAGGCAGGATGCATGCGCCTTGCCAGCCCTGACCGGGCACGTTTGTATTGTCGCATATACGACCAGGGCGGGGACGCGGAACATGGCAAGCTTCACCGGCGGGCAGTCCCCCCCGAGCCCCCAGGACAGTTTCATCGGGTCCGACACGGAGGCGGACAGCTTCCGCTTCACGCCCCTCACCCTGGAGGCTGCCGATACGGTCGTGGGCGGCGGCGGTGCCTTCACCGACGCGCTGGTCTTCACCCAGGCCGGCACGATCGCCACCGCGCGCCTCGCCGGCGTCACCGGCATCGAGCGCATCATCCATGACGCCGGCGGCAACAGCTACGCGTTGACACAGGCGCTGGTGGCGGCGGCCTTCGGCGGCACGCTGGAGATCCGCGGCGGCGCCGGCACCGATGTGGTCGATGGCAGCGCCGTGCTCGATCCCCTGCTGTCCCTCGCCTTCATCGCTGGCGGCGGGGCGGACAGCATGACCGGCGGGGCGGGTGCCGACAGCTTCTCCGTCCTGGCCGCCGCCGCCGTGGCGCGGCTTTTCGCCGGCGGTGGCGGCGACGACGTGCTGACCACCCGGCCCGGGTTCTGGACCGCGACCGACAGCTTCCAGGGTGGCGCCGGAGCCGACCGCATCCTTTTCGACGGTGCCGGGGTGGTGACCGCGGCGCAGCTTGCCGGGCTCGCCTCCGTCGAGACGATCGCGCTGGGCAATGCGGTGGCGATTACGCTCACGCTCGATACGGCAGCGGTGGCGCAGGCCGGCGGCGTGCTGACCGTCCTGGGCGGCAAGGCCGCGGCGCAGTCCGTCGATGCGACGGCCGTGGCCGCCGGTGGGGTCGCGTTCCTGGCCGATGACGGCGCGGACAGCTTCCTGGGGGGTACCGGCGCCGACCTCTACGAGACCGGCAGCGCCGCGGCCACCGGTGCGCTCGGCGCCGGCGACGACACCTTGCGGCTGCGCGCGCGCGACGCGTCCGGCCTTGTCGTGGATGGCGGCGCCGGGGAGGACGATATCGAGCTGGCGACCGGCGGCTTCTGGGACCTGCGCGGCCTGACGAATTTCGAGGGCGTGAGCCTGCCCAAGCGCGGCGAATTGCTGCTGGGCGCGACGCCGGGCATGCGCGTGCTGGGGTCCATCGGCGCCGACAAGATCACGCTCGGCGGCGCAGGCCAGACCGTCTTCGGCTTCGGCGGCGACGACACGGTGCTCCTCACCGCGGCCAGCCTGCTCGGTGCCGTGCTCAATGGCGGCGCGCATATCGGCGGTGACACGCTGGTGATGACCGCGTCCGGCCTCTACGACTTCCGCCGCGCCGCGGTCACCGGCTTCGAGCGTTTCGAGCTCGATCGCGGACTGGGCGCCGGCTCCACCCTCCTGCTGCCGAACCAGGCCCTGGATCTGCTCCTGGGCAGCGCAGCCAGCGTCACGCTGGGGGCGCATGCGGGACAGAGCGTCGCCGGTAGCCGGCGCGCCGACAGCATCACGCTCGGCGCGGCAGGGCAGTTCGTCGAGACCGGCGGCGGCGACGACGTGATCCGGGCGACGGCGGCCCAGCTCCTTGCCGGCACGGTGATTGCCGGAGGCGCGGGCGCGCTCGATCTGCTGCAGATCATCGGCGGCGGCGCGGTGGACCTCACCGCCGGCGCCGTGGTGCTTGATGTCGAGCGCATCGAGCTGGCCGCGGCGACCAGCCTCGTCCTCGATGCAGCCCCGGGCCTTGTCGTGACCGGCAGCGCCGGCAACGACGCGGTGACGGCGGGCGCCGAGGGCCTGACCGGCGACCTCGGCGGCGGCGACGACCTGCTGCGCATCCCCGAAACCATGCTCGGCCCCGCCGGCATCGGCGCGATGCTCGGCGGCAGCGGCATCGACACGCTGCTGGTGCAGGACGTCGCCACGACCACGGAGGCCATCGTCGTGCCGGCGCGCTTCGCCGGCTTCGAGCGCCTCGACCTCGGCGCCATCGCGGGACAGACGGTGAGCATCGGCGGGTCGACGAATTGGGAGGTGCTGCTGGGCAGCGCGCCGATCATCGTCAATGGCGGCAGCGGGAACGAGACCTTCCGCGTCGCCGCGACCGGCCAGCAGGTGGCGGCCGGGCTTGGCGACGACACCATCAGCTTCGACTGGGACACCGCCTTTCCGTTCCAGTTGGATGGTGGGCCCGGGGTGGATGAGATCCGGGCCACCCATTCCGATCCGGGCTCCCTCCGCTCCGTCACCATGCCCACCGGATGGTCGGTGGAGACCCTGCGGCTGTTCGGCCAGCATCTGATCGTCACCAACGGCCAGTCCGGGCTGCGGGTGATCGGCGACCCCGCCCTCGCCACCATCTTCCAGCTCGCCGGCAGCAACCAGCGCGCGGAGGGTGGCGCGGGGGCCGATCAGTTGCAGGTCATCGGCGGCAGCAACAATACCCTGGCCGGCGGCAACGGGGACGACACCTACGTCATCCGCCCCGGCGATCCCTGGTCGACGCCGGGCCAGACCATCGTGGACAATGCCAACACCGGCAACATCAACGTCATCGTCTTCGACAGCGCCGGCACCGTGCAGATCGATTTCAACCAGCACGCCGTGTCGCACATCGACCGCATGCTGGTCACCGCCGCCGCCGCGCAGGTCAATCTCACCATCAGCAACGCCATGGTCTCGACCGCCGATGGCAGCAATGGAACTTTGCCGGGCGACCTCTTCATCTTCGCCTCGGTGGCGGTCACGGCCGGCGCCACGATCAACGGCTCGGGACTGCTCGGCCCCAACCTGCTGCGCTTTGCCGGCATCGACGGTGGGGCCTTCAACGGGGCCGATACGGTGTCGGGCGGCGCGGGCTCCGACTTCCTGATCAGCGGTGCAGGGTCCGACAGCCTCTCCGGCAATGACGGCAGCGACACGCTGCAGGGGGAAGGCGACAACGACACCCTGCAGGGCCAGGCCGGGGATGATTCGCTGCTCGGCGGAGCCGGCAATGATTCCCTGGTGGCCGGCACCGGCGGCGACACCATGCTGGGCGGCTCCGGCGCGGATCGCATCGTCCTGGGCACGGTCGACACCGCCTCCGATCGGCTGCGCTACACCGCCAGCACGGATGGGTCGCCGGACCTGAACGACGCGACCTCGGTGACCGAATCCGCCGCCGATCTGGTCTTCGGCTTCGACCCCAGCCTCGACAGGATCGAGCTCAGCCGCAGCGGGCTCGGCCTCGGCGCGGGCGGGGTCGTCAATGTCGCCGCCAATGGCGCGTGGGACATCGGCAGTGCCGCCGTCTTCATCTTCGAATCCGACAGCGGCAACAGCGACGTGCTCAGCGGCAACAATTTCGCCAACCTCGACCAGGTCGCCTTCGCGGTGAACACGGACAACACCCAGGGCGCCGGCTCCTCCGCCGGCCGGACCGTGGCGCTGGTGGTGAGCAACCTCGAGTCCATCGTCCCACGACGCACCGGGATCTATGTCTGGACCGACACGGACGGTAACAGCGACCTGCAGGCAGGCGACGTCGTCACGCTGCTGGCGGTGATCGACGGCGTGACGGCGAACCAGCTTGCCGCGGCCGGGTCGATCCTGATCGGTTGAGCCCGGCGGCCGGGCTGGCCCCCTGCAAGCCGCCATGGCAGAAGACCGGCCTCGCGTACGGAGGTTCGCCATGCCCGAAGGACGATTGATTATCGGCAGCAAGCGCTACTCCTCCTGGAGCCTGCGCGGCTGGCTCTGCGTGCAGCTCGCCGGCCTCGATGTGGAGGAGGTGGTGATCGCGCTGGAAGCCACGCCTTCCGACGCGCTGAAGGCCGCGACGCCGGCGGGGCTGGTGCCCTACCTGGAGCACCGCGGCGCGAAGATCTGGGAAAGCCTGTCCATCGCCGAATACTGCGCCGAGCATGCGCCCGGCCTCTGGCCGGCGGATCGGGTGCTGCGCGCCCATGCCCGCTCCATCGCCTCCGAGATGCATGCCGGCTTCCGCGGCCTGCGCGTGGCGATGCCGATGAACCTGGGCCGGGAATTCCCGGGCGGCGGGCGCAACCCCGAGAGCCTGGCCGACATTGCGCGCATCGAGACGGTCTGGCGGGAGGCCCGCGCCGCCTCCGGCGGGCCCTTCCTGTTCGGCGCGGCGTTCGGCCTGGCGGATGCGATGTACGCGCCGGTCTGCACGCGCTTCCTGACCTGGAAGCCCGAACTTGCCGCCGACACCTGGGACTACGTCAAGGCGGTGCGCGCACATCCGCTGATGCAGCGCTGGTACGCGGAGGCGCTGGCGGAACCCGCCGCCTGGCTGCTCGACAAGTACGAGAACCCGCCGGGGGCGCTGACGCCATGAGCACCGCCGTCGCGCTGGACCACGTCGCGGTCGTCGCGCGCGACCTGCCGCCGCTGCTCGCGGCCTATGAGCGGCTGGGCTTTGCGCTCTCGCCCCTGTCGCGCCAGTCCGGCCCGCGAAGCCCTGGGGCGCCGGTCGAGACCTTCGGCAGCGGCAACCGCTGCGCCTTCCTCCGCCACGGCTATATCGAGCTGCTGGGGCTGATCGACCCCGCACTGTTCGCCAATGGCGTCGACCGGTTCACGGATCGCTACACGGGCCTGCACATCGTGGCCCTGGCCATGCTGGACGAGGAGGCGAACCTCGCCCGGCTGCGGGCGGCGGGGATCGCCATCCCCGGGATCTCCCGCCTGCAGCGGCCGGTGGAGGAGGGCGGGCCGATCGCGCATTTCGCCCGCCTGCCCCTGCCCGACGCGCCGGAGGGGCGGGTGCAGCTCATCCGCCACCTCTCGGCCGACCTGGTCTGGGACGCGCGCTGGATGAACCACGCCAACAAGGCGGACGCGCTGACCGAGGTGATCATCGTCAACGACCCGGCGGCGGAGAGCGCGGCGCGTTTCTCCCGCCTCGCCGGCCTGCCGCTGGTGCCGGACCCGGCGGGGGGCTTCCTGCTGGAACTGCCGGGGGCGGCCGGCGCGGCTGGGCCCGATGCGCCGGTGCTGCGCACGGCGGTGCGGGTGCTCGAGCCGGCCGCCTTGCCGCAGGTGCTGCCCGGCGTCGCCATCCCGACCCTGCCCTTCATCGCCGGCATGGTGGTGCGGACCAGCGACGGTAACGCGGCCGTGCGCGTGCTGCTGGCCCGGGAGGGCATTGCCGCGACGGAGCTTCCGATCGGCCTGATGGTGCCGCCCGCGGCGGCCGGCGGCGCGGCCATCGTCTTCCAGCCTTGACCACGGCGCGGGCCATCGGCCGGTCCTTGCGGATCTACTATCCGCCAGGGCGTGCCGCGGCGCTGGACGACTTCCATCGCCGCTTCCTCGGGCCCGGGGATCTCGCCTTCGACATCGGCGCCCATGTCGGCGACCGCACGGCCAGTTTTCGCCGGATCGGCGCGCGGGTGGTGGCGGTGGAGCCGCAGCCGCGCCTGGCGCGCCTGATGCGGCTGCTCTTCGGGCGGGATCCCGGCGTCGCGCGCGTCGCGGCGCTGGTCGGCGCCGCGCCGGGCGAGGCGGTACTGCGCCTCAACACGGCGAACCCGACCGTCGCCACGGCGAGCACGGACTTCATCGCCGCCGCCGACGGCGCGCCGGGCTGGGAGGACCAGGCCTGGGATACCGAGATCGCGCTGCCGGTGACGACGCTGGATGCGCTGATCGCCGCGCACGGGGTGCCCGATTTCGTGAAGATCGACGTGGAAGGCTACGAGGCCGTGGCGCTGGCCGGGCTCTCCGCCGCGCCGCGGACTCTGTCCTTCGAGTTCACCACCATCCAGCGCGGCGTGGCGCTGGACTGCCTCGATCGGCTCACGGCGCTCGGCTACCGCGCCTTCAACGCCTGCCTCGGCGAGAGCATGGAGTTCGCCCATGCCGCGCCGGTGGACGCCGCCGCGATGGCCGGCTGGATCACGGCACTGCCGGTGGAGGCGAACAGCGGCGACGTTTACGCCGTGACCGAGCCCGCGCGCGCCCGGCGATAGAGCCACCATAGCACGCCGCCGGCGATCACGGCGCCCGCCACCAGCACCACCAGCAGCAGCGCGGTCTGCTCGATGAAGGCCATCACCGGCACGGCGAGACACAGCACGATGCCGGTCAGGCAGATCGGCAGCGACCAGGCGTGCACGCCGGCGAGGAAGGTGCCGAGGGCCAGCAGGATCAGCAGCGTCACGCCGTCGGCGTCGTCGTTCATCAGCCCCTGCACCTGGCGCAGGCGGATGATGTGCATGGCGGCGAGGAAGGCGAGCCAGTGCAGCGCCTGGGTGCCGACCAGGCGCAGCTTCTCCTGCCGCGTCATCGTGCTGTCCCAGCCGTGCCAGACGCAGGCGGCGAAGTAGATCGGGATGATGGCGCCCCAGACCCAGACCAGGCGCGGGCCGACGCCGGTCTCGTCCGGGCCGCCGGTGACGGTGTAGGCGATGCCGACCAGCGCAACGCCGATCATCACGCCGTAGATCCAGAGGCCGCGCCACCAGGAGCGGTGCGGTTCCGCGGCGTCCGTCATGTCGCTCATCGGCTGCTCCTCACGTCCTGTAGAGCCGTGTCACCGCCGCATCGTAGCCGGTCAAGGGCGCGCGGGCACGCCGGTTCCGCTGGACCGGCGCGAGGCCGGCCAGCGCGGCGGCGAGGCGCACCGCCGCGGCCGTGCCGTCGATCAGCGGCACGGCGACCTCTGGCTGCAGCAGGGGCGCCGCGCCGGCCAGCGGACCGCCGGCGAGGATCACCGCCTCCGCCCCGTCCTGCTCCACCGCGGCGCGCACCAGGGCGAGGAGGGTGGCCTTCTCCGCCTCCCCGATGCCGTCGGGGTAGGCGGCATCGGGCGGGCCCATGCGGAAGCCGGTGCAGCGATGGGTCAGGCCGTGATGGTGCAGGCAGTCCTCGAACATCGGCTTCAGGGCGGTGGTGAAGCTGACGATGCCGAAGCGCCGGCCGAGCATGGCGGCGGCGTGGAAGGCGGCCTCGCTGATGCCAAGGACGGGGACGTCGAGCAACTCCTTCGCCGCGTCCAGGCCCGGATCGCCGAAGACCGCGATGACGGCGGCGTCGTAGTCCCCGCGCCGTTCCGACAGCGCGGCGAGGATGGCGGGGCCGGCGACCAGCCAGTCGGCACGGGAGACGATGAGCGGCAGGCCGTAGGGCACGGTCATGCCCTCCACCGAGACGCCCGGCGGCGCGGCAGCGACGGCAGCGTCGGTGATGCGGTCCGTGATGGACTGGGTGGTGTTCCCGTTGACGACGAGGAGGCGGATCATGCGGGGCTCCTTCCTGCCTCATCGTCGGGCCAGGCGGCGCGCAGGGGAAGCCCGGTATTCGCGCTGTCTCCCCGGGAACAGCCGACCTTGCGACGGGCACGGCATCCTCGGCGTGTCATCCATGCAAGCAAGGAACGCCGCGATGATCAGCTTTAGCGTTACCCAGGACCCCCACGCGATTTCCCCTATCGGCCAGATCTTCTGCCTCGGCCTGCTGCGCTCCACCAAGAGTCTCAAAGGCAAGGAGGATGCCAGCGGCGGACAGGTGGCGCTTCACGCCGCCCAGGGCATCCTGTCCAACGGCGTCGGCATCAGCACGCCCAATGTGCTCTTCGTCATCGACAAATGGTTCGACTGGCGGCCCGACGCGCAGGGCCTCGAGAAGCCCGCCGTCATTTTGGAACTGTACCTCAACAAGGTCTGGTACCGGCTCGGCACGCGCTACGTGGTGGCGCCCGCGCGGATGGAGACGGGGTCCTGGGAGAGCTACCGGCCCGTTTCCATCGAGACCATCTCGGGCCCCAGCGCCCTCGCACGGGCCGCCTTTGCCGCCAAGGTCCAGCCGAAGGCGGTACCGGGTCCGGTCGTCATCATCGATCTCAACGAATCCGGGCAGTTGCCGTCCTCCGCAATTGCCGAGAAGGGCAAGAAGAAGGTCTGGGATCCCGTCTACGTCTGAGCATCATCCGACAAAACGCCGGAAGTGCAGAGACAAAAAGATGACGCGACTCCAGTAGTCTCTAGACGGAGATTCGTGGGCCCTGCCAGGAATTTCTGCTTCGCCGTGGTGCCGGTTCAAAGGTCCTTCAGCACCGCCCACAGGTCGTTCTTGAGCTCGAACCCGATGCCCGGCGCCTGCGGCATGGGGATGCGGCTGTCCTGCACCGGCGTGGTGTCGGCGAAGCCGCCGAAGGGCGCGAAGACCTCCGGGTAGCTCTCGTTGCCGCCGAGGCCGAGGCCCGTCGCGATATTCAGCGCGAACTGGTGCCCGCCATGGGGGACGCAGCGGCGCGGCGACCAGCCATGCTCGTGCAGCATGTTCAGCGTGCGGATGTACTCGACCAGGCCGTAGGAGAGCGCCGGGTCGAACTGCAGGATGTCGCGGTCCGGACGCAGGCCGCCATGGCGGATCAGGTTGCGCGCATCCTGCATGGAGAAGAGGTTCTCGCCCGTCGCGATCGGGTGCTTGTAGTGCTCGGCCAGTGTCGCATGGGTGCTGTAGTCCAGCGGGTCCAGCGGCTCCTCGTACCAGCGCAGCTTGAAGGGCTCGAGTGCCGCGCCGTAGGCCAGCGCGGCATGCAGGCCGAAGCGGCCGTTGACGTCGACGCAGAGCCGCGACCCGTCGCCGCCGAGCAGCTTCAGAACGGCCTCGATCCGCGCGACATCCTCGCGCAGCGCATCCTTCAGCGCCGTGCCGGGCGCGCCGCCGATCTTCATCTTCACCACGGAATAGCCGAGGCCGAGGTAGCGCTTCATCTCCTCGAGAAGCTGGTCCACGCCCTTGCCGGGGTAGTAGTAGCCGCCGGCGGCGTAGACCCAGGCAGTGTCGTCCGCGATGCCCTGGCGGAAGCGATCGGCCAGCAGGCGCCAGAGTGGCTTGCCCTCCAGCTTCGCCGCCGCGTCCCAGAGCGCCATGTCCAGCACGCCGACGGCGACGCTGCGGTCGCCATGCCCGCCGGGCTTCTCGTTCTTCATCATCGCCGCCCAGCCGCCGGCGGGATCGAGGCCACCATCGCCATGCGCCAGCGCGGCCTCCGGCGCTTCCAGCAGGCGGGGGATGAAGCGTTCGCGCAGCAGGCCGGGCTGGGCGTAGCGGCCGTTGGAGTTGAAGCCGTAGCCGGTGGCGCTGCGGCCGGCGCCGTCCTCCACCGTCACGGCGACGACCGAGGCCGTCATCTTCGACAAGTCGATATAGGCATTGGCGATGGCCGAGGCGATCGGCACGACGCCGTCGCGGATGGAGGCAATACGCATGGTCGTGGTCCCGCACCTGGAGCCGCGGGCCTAGCAGCCGGGCCCCCATGGGACCAGGGGGCCGGAGCCAGGGGGTTGTCCCGGCACCGCGGAGGTCCGATGTCTGCCCGATGGACACCGCCCTGCCCGCCGAGATGCCCGTCCTCGCCGCCCCGCGCTTCGGCTTCGACAACAGCTATGCGCGACTGCCCGAGGCCTTCCATGTCCGCATGCCGCCGGTGCCCGTGAAGGCGCCGAAGCTGGTGCGGCTGAACACGGCGCTGGCGGCGCGGCTCGGCCTGGACCCCGCGGAGCTTGGCTCGGACGCGGGCATCGCGGTGCTGTCCGGCAGTGCCCTGGCGCCGGGGTCGGAGCCGATCACCCAGGCCTATGCGGGGCACCAGTTCGGGCACTTCAACCCGAAGCTCGGCGACGGCCGCGCGCACCTGCTGGGGGAGGTGCTGGCGCCCGACGGCGCGCGCTTCGACATCCAGTTGAAGGGCTCCGGCCGCACCCCCTGGTCGCGCGGCGGCGATGGCCGCGCGGCGATCGGGCCGATGCTCAGGGAATACATCATCTCAGAGGCGCTACACGCGCTCGGCATCCCGACCACGCGCAGCCTGGCCGTGGTGACGACGGGCGAATGGGTGATGCGGGAGGAGCCGCTGCCCGGCGCCGTGCTGACCCGCGTGGCGTCGAGCCATGTGCGCGTCGGCACCTTCCAGTATTTCGCCGCGCGCGGCGACAACGCGTCCCTGCGACACCTGCTGGACTACGCCATCGCCCGGCATGACCCAGCGGCGGCGCAGGCGGCGAACCCGGCGCTGGCCTTCCTGCAGGGGGTGATCGCGCGGCAGGCGGAGCTGATCGCGCAGTGGCTGCTGGTCGGCTTCGTCCACGGTGTGATGAACACGGACAACATGGCGGTCTCGGGCGAAAGCATCGACTTCGGCCCCTGCGCCTTCATGGAGGCCTATGACCCGGCGATGGTGCTGAGCTCCATCGACCATCAGGGGCGCTACGCCTATGGCAACCAGCCGCGCATCGCGCACTGGAACCTGACGCGCCTGGCGGAGGCGCTGCTGCCGCTGCTGGCGGAGCAGGAGGATGCGGCGATCGAGCTGGCGAAGGAGACGCTCGGCGCCTTCGCGCCCCGCTTCGGCGCCGTCTACGAGGCGGGGCTGCTGCGCAAGATCGGCATCGCCGCCGCGCGGGACGGTGACAGCGCGCTGGTGCAGGACCTGCTGGAGCGCATGGCCGCGAATGCCGCGGACTTCACCCTGACCTTCCGGCACCTGGCCGAGGCGGCGGAGGGCGACGACGCGCCGGCGCGGGCGCTCTTCGCCGATCCGGCGGCCTTCGACGCCTGGGCGACGGGATGGCGCGCGCGGTTGGCGCAGGAGGCGCCGGACGCGGCGGCGCGGATCCGCGCGGCGAACCCGCTCTTCATCCCGCGCAACCACCTGGTGGAGGAGGCGCTGTCGGCCGCGACTCAGCGCGAGGACTACGCGCCCTTCGAGGCGCTGCTGAACGTGCTGGGGCAGCCCTTCGCCGACCAGCCGGGCCAGGACCGCTACACGCTGCCCGCACAGGCCGAGGAACGGGTGACGGCAACCTTCTGCGGAACCTAGCCCAGGATATCGGCCACCGCGACGCGCAGCCCCGGCAGCAGGGCGGGCTCCAGCGTGGTACCCACCGCATGGCTGCTGCTGTCGGCATAGCCGTCCGCCCCGGGCGCGCGATGCACCTCCACGACCCGACCCGTGAGATCGACGATCCAGACCTCCGGCACGCCATGCCGGGCATAGAGCGGCAGCTTCACGCCGCGGTCGTAGCGCAGGCTCGACTGCGCGACCTCGATCAGCAGCAGCACGTCGGCGGCGGTCGGATGCCCGGTTCGGTAGAAGTCCGCGCGCGGCTTCAGCAGCATGACGTCCGGCTGCGGTTCGCTGATGTCGGAGAGACGCAGCGGATGCTGCCCGACGACCGTCGCCCGCCCACCGGCAGCCTGCATGAACATGTACTGCAGAGCCGCGACTGCCCCACTATGCCCGCTGCCGATCGGCACCATCTGCACGATCTCCCCCTCGATCAGCTCGACCCGATCGTCCTCGCGCAGGATCCCCGCCTCGGCGAGGCGGTAGTATTCGCCGACGTCGAATTTGCGCCGCGTGACCCAGGGGTTGCGTTCCAGCAGGCCGGTGGCCTGGTCGCCGTCCATCGCTCAGCCCTCCATGGGGCAGACTACCAAAGCGGCGTGGCGAATTACACCGCGCCCTTCGCCCGCAGCGCCGCCAGCTCCTCGGCGCCCACGCCGAACTCCGCCAGAACCTGATCGGTATGCTCGCCCCGCTCCGGCGTCGGGCGCCGCGGCGGCGCGGTGCCCTCCAGCGTCATCGGCGACCGCACCAGCGTCACCTCCCCGAGCGTCGGATGCTGCACCGGCCAGGCCATGCCGAGGTGCCGGATCTGCTCATCCGCGAAGACCTGGTCCATCGTGTAGACCGGGCCGCAGGGCACGCCGGCCTTGTTCAGCGCGGCCACCCACTCCGCGCTGGTCTTCGTCTCCAGCACCGACTGCAGCAGCGCGTTCACCTTCTCCCGATGGCCGGAGCGCGCCTCCTCCGTCGCCATGTCGGGGTCTCTGGCCTGTTCCTCGATCCCCAGCGTCTCGACGATGCGGCGCCACATCTCGGCGCCGCCGGCGGCCAGGTTCACCACACCGTCGCTGGTGCGGAACAGGCCCGTCGGCACGGTGGTCGGGTGGTCGTTGCCGGCCTGCCGCGGCACTTGGCCGTCCATGGTCCAGCGTGTCGCCTGGAAGTCCATCATCGCGACCATCGCCTCCAGCAGCGAGACATGCACCCAGCGGCCCTTGCCCGTCGCCTCGCGCTCCAGCAGCGCCACCATGATGCCGAGCGCGCAGTAGAGACCCGCCGTCAGGTCGGCCACGGGAATGCCCGCCCGCACCGGCCCCTGCCCGGGCAGGCCGGTCACGCTCATCAGCCCGCCCATGCCCTGGGCGATCTGGTCGAAGCCGGGCCGCTTCCCATAGGGCCCGGTCTGGCCGAAGCCGCTGATCGAGCCGAGCACGATGCGCGGGTTGATCTTCGCCAGCGACGCATAGTCGATGCCGAGCCGGTCCTTCACGTCGGGGCGGTAGTTCTCCACCACCACATCGGCCTTCTCCACCAGCCGGCGGAACAGTGCGAGCCCGTCGGGGTGCTTCAGGTTGATCGTGATGGCGCGCTTGTTCCGGTGCAGCAGCTGGAAGTCCGAGCCATGCCGCGCACCGCCGAGATCGCCGCCGGTGTCCACTGCTTCCGGCGCCTCGATCTTGATGACGTTGGCACCCCAGTCCGCGAGCTGCCGCACGCAGGTCGGGCCGGAGCGCACGCGGGTGAGGTCGAGCACGGTGAAGCGGGACAGCGGCAGCATGGGCGGGTTTCCCTCTCGGTCGCGTGCAGCTTGCACGCGGCGCATGGCCCCGTCACCTATGCCGCCGAACCGGGAGGACGACCCATGGACGATCTGCTCTACGAGGTGCGCGACGGCATCGGCTTCGCCACGCTGAACCGCCCCCAGGCGCGCAACGCGCTGACCTTCCCGATGTACGAACGCCTGCAGGCGCTGTGCACGGAGATCGCCGAGGATCCCGGCATCCGCGCCCTGGTCATCACCGGCGCCGGCGAGAAGGCCTTCGCCGCCGGCACCGACATCTCCCAGTTCCGCGCGTTCAGCACCGCCGAGGACGCGCTCGCCTACGAGCACCGCATCGACGCCGTGCTGACCGCGCTGGAACGCTGCCCGAAGCCCACCATCGCCGCCATCGCCGGGGCCTGCACCGGCGGCGGCGCCGGCATCGCCGCGGTCTGCGACATCCGCATCGGCGCCGCCAACATGCGCTACGGCTTCCCGATCGCGAAGACGCTGGGCAACTGCCTTTCCATGGCGAACTACGCCCGCCTCGCCGCGCTGGTCGGGCCGGCGCGGGTGATCGAGCTGGTCTATTCCGCCCGGCTGATCGAGGCGGAGGAGGCGCGCGCCATCGGCCTCGTCTCCGAGATCCTGCCCGACCACGCGGCGCTGCAGGACCGCGCGGCGGAACTGGCGACGATGCTGGCCGGCCACGCGCCGCTGACCATGCGGGCGACGAAGGAGGCGATGCGCCGCCTGCGGGAGGCCGCGCGCCAGGTGAACGGTGATGACCTGGTGGCGATGTGCTTCACAAGCAACGACTTCAAGGAGGGGGTGGAGAGCTTCCTCGCGCGGCGCCCCGCACAGTGGACGGGGACCTGACGGCACAACCCCGGACGCCACCCCCTACCCCTGCCCTCCCCCGCCAGCGGAGGAGGGAGAGGGGCAACGAAAAACGGGAAACGACATGCTCCATCGCCGCTCGCTTCTGCTCTCCCCCACGCTCCTCGCTGTCCCGGCCCTGGCGCAGCCCGCCTATCCTTCGCGGCCCATCACCATGCTCGTCGGCTTCGCGCCCGGCGGCGGCACGGACATCATCGCCCGGCTGCTGCAGCCCGCGATGCAGGCCGATCTCGGCCAGCCCATCGCGGTGGAGAACCGGCCCGGCGCCAGCGGCACCATCGCGGCCCTCGCGGGCAGCCGCGCCACGCCGGACGGCTACACGCTCTACATGTCGACCGTCAGTGCCTCGGCCGTGGTGCCGCCGCAGATGCGGCCGCCGCCCTTCGACATCTACCGCGACCAGCAGCCCGTCGTGCTGGCCGCGACCGTGCCGCTTGTCGCCGTGGTACCGAACACATCCCCGGCGCAGGACCTCAAGGGCTTCATCGCCCATGCGAAGGCCAATCCGGGGAAGCTGAACTACTCGTCCTCCGGCGTCGCCACGCAGCAGCACCTGGCCGCCGAACTGCTCTCCCGCTCGGCGGGGATCGAGATGACCCATGTGCCCTTCCGCGGCACGGGCCAGGCGGTGAACGAGATCCTCGCCGGGCGCATCGACCTCGCCATCGACACCTTCCCTACCTACCTACCGCATATCCGCGCCGGCCGCGTGCGCGCCCTGGCGACGACCATGCCGCAGCGCATCGCCTGGCTGCCCGACCTGCCGACGGTGGCCGAAAGCGGCTTCCCCGGCTTCGATGCCAATGTCTGGTATATGCTGATGGGCCCGCCCGGCCTGCCCGCGCCGGTGCTGGACCGCATCGCCGCCGCGGTGAACGCGGCGCTGCAGGACCCGGTGCTGCGCCCCCGCATCGTCGACGCCGGCTTCATCCCGGGCGGCGGCACCAGCGCCGACGCCGCCGCGCTGCTCCGCCGCGACGCCGAACGCTACGCCACCCTGATCCGCGAGGCCGGCATCCGCATCGAGTAGCCAGCCGCCCCGCCCCGGGCTACGCGATCGCGATCGTTCCGGGGGGAATCGCATGTGCTGGAGTCCGACCGTCACGCTCGGCATGGTCGGGCTGGGGGCCGTCGCCACCGCGGTCGCCATCCACCGCAAGGAACCGCCGGCGGTCTCCGCCACCCTCGGCTATTTCACGGCGATGGAGGCGCTGCAGGCGGCCGGCTACGGCGTGCTCGGCCAGTGCGGCAACCCGACGAACCAGGTCGTCACCTGGCTGTCGATCCTGCACATCGTCTTCCAGCCCTTCTTCATCAACGCCTTCGCCATGGAACTGGTGCCGGAGCCGGTGCGGCGGCGCGTGCGAACGGGCGTCTTCGTCATCTGCGGCCTCTCGGCAGCGGTGATGCTGACCCAGCTCTACCCCTTCTCCTGGGCCGGGCGCTGCCAGGTCGGCTCGCTGCTCTGTGCGGAGCGGCTCTGCACCGTGCCTGGTGGCTGGCACCTGGGCTGGGAGGTTCCCTACAACGGCCTGCTCGTGCCGCTGAACGACCTGACCGGCATGACCTGGAGCTTCCCCTCCTACACCCTGGCCGCCTTCGTCCTGCCGCTGCTCTATGGCGCCTGGCGCTTCGTGCTGTTCCACCTGGCAGCGGGGCCGGGCATGGCGACGCTGCTCACCGGCAACCCGATCGAGATCCCCGCCGTCTGGTGCCTCTTCTCCATCGGCATCCTGCTGATCGCGCTGAGCCCCGCCGTGCGCCGGCGCTTCGAATGGCGAAGGTCCGAACCGCCCGCAGGGCTCGGCAGCCCGGCCTGACGGGCGGGGCATGGCGGGATAGGGTGGAGCCAAGATCCTGCCGGAGCCCCTGCCGATGCGTCGCCGCGCCATCCTTGCCCTGACCGCCGTGCCGCCCCTGCTCGCCGCCACGCCGGCGCGGGCCCAGGCCGACTACCCCAGCCGCACCATCCGCATCGTCGTGCCCTTCGCGGCGGGCGGCATCATCGACGTCGTCGCCCGCATCGTGGCGGAGCCGCTGTCGCAGCGCCTCGGCCAGCCCGTGGTGATCGAGAACCAGCCCGGCGGCGGCACCACCATCGGCGTGCGGTCCGTGATCCGCGCCGCGCCGGACGGCTACACCCTGCTGCTCACCGGCGCTTCCCAGGCCGTCATCCCGGCGCTGTACCCGGAGAGCGGGATCGAGCCGCTGCGCGACCTCGCCCCCATCGCGCTGCTCGGCAACCAGCCCTTCGTCGTGGTGGTGAACCCCGGCGTACCGGTGCAGGACGTGCCGGGGTTGCTGGCCTGGCTGCGCGCCAAGAAGGGCGAGGCCAATTTCGCCACCACCGCGATCGGTGCCGCCTCCTACCTCTCGGGTGAACTCCTGAAGAAGCTGGCCGGGGTGGGGCTCACCTTCGTGACCTACCGGGGTACGCCGGCGGCGGTGACGGACCTCGTCGCCGGGCGCGCCGACATCATGATCGACAGCCAGACCTTGCTGGCGCCGCTGGCGAAGGATGGCCGCGTCCGCGCCCTGGCCGTCACCACCGCGACGCGGTCCGAGATGCTGCCCGACCTGCCGACCTTGCAGGAGGCGGGCATCCCAGGCTTCGTGTCCTCCTCCTGGCAGGCGCTCTACGCCCCCGCCGGCACGCCGGCGCCGATCCTGGACCGCCTTGCGCGGGAGATCGCGGCCGTGCAGGCCGATCCCGCCGTGCAGGCGCGCTACGCCGCGAGCGGGGTCGAGATGCTGCGCGGCGGAGCCGACGCCACCCGCGCCTTCCTGGCGCGGGAGATGGCGACCTGGCTGCCCATCCTGCGCGAGACGGGGGCGAAGCCATGACCTTCTCCATCGCCGGCTTCTGCGACCGCACGGGGGAG
>JAIYAI010000409.1 GCA_027489135.1 Acetobacteraceae bacterium | reverse complement strand
GGGGTGGTGCTCGATATCCTCGTCCAGGACCGCCGCAACGCGAGCGCAGCCAAGCGCTTCTTTTAGCGCCTGCTGCACGGGTTTCGTTACAAGCCAAAGTGCCTCGTCACCGATGGCCTGCGCAGCTATGGCGTGGCGAAGCGCAAGGTGCAGCCGCGGGTGAAGCATCGGACCAGCCGCTACCTGAACAATCGAGCCGAGAACTCGCACCGGCCGACGCGCCGGCGGGAGCTGCAGATGCAGCGCTTCAAATCAGTGGACCATGCCCAGCGCTTCCTCTCGGCCCACGCATTCATCCATGGTCACTTCCACCCGCAGCGGCACCTGATGACCGCAGAGCAACATCGTCATGCGCGCGGCAATGCGTTCCGCGTTTGGCGGCAGGAGACTTGCGTCCGTGTCGCCGCGTGAAGCATCACGAACTCCATCACGCGCTTCGCCTCGTCGCCTCGCTGGATAACGTGACAATGCCGGTCGTCCGGTCCGCGATAGCCGACGATGGCGTCACCCCCCCTCTGCCGCGCTGGCAGAATAGAAGCAGTCCGCCCCGGTGCCGCCGATCAGGCGGTCCGCACCGAGGCCGCCCGCGAGGGTAGCGTTCTCTGCGCCCCCGTTCAGGGTGTCGTTGCCTTCATCCCGGACAGCAGGTTCGCCGCGAGATAATGGCGGTGCACATCCCGACCGGCCCTGCTCGCATCAGCATATTCTCAGGCGGGATAGGTCTCCGCCCGGATATCACCGAGCCAGCGGACGACGGTGCCGTCGGGCGCAAGCGTCTCGCTTGCGACCGCCCCGTCCGCGCCGAGGCGATGCACCATCGCCCCGCAGAATCGCGCGCCGGGCAGCCCCTCCTGCAGGGCCTCCTCTACCACAAAGGATAGCGCCGGCGCCCAGGCCAGGGTCGCTGGGCCATGCGTCGCGGTGCGATGGAGGTGCAGGTGGCCGGAGGCGACGAGGCGCAGCGCGGGATGATTCAGCAGCGGGTCCAGCGCCACGCGCGCGTGCGGGGGTACGGACCAGTAGTCGAAGGTGGGGTCGGCCGGGTCTTCGACGAAAGCCGGCTTGTGCTGGAACATGGCGATCCGCCGATCCCCGGCCCCCGCCGCGGCCTCGGCGATGAACCCGGCCTGCGCCGCCTCGTCCTCCAGGCCGGTGCCCATGATCTCCGTGTTCAGCCCGACCATGCGCCAGCCCGGCAGGTCGCGCAGCCACCAGTCCTCGCCGACGACACGACGGAAACGGGCCAGCCGCGCGGCGTCCACGGGTTGATCCGGCATGGTGCGCGGGTGGCTGCCAACATCGTGGTTCCCCGGCACCGAGAGCAGCGGCGCAGGCAGGGCCCGCAGCGACCGTGCGGCGAACTCCAGGTCCTCCTCCCGGTCCGCGCCGTCGAGCGAGAGATCGCCCGTCGCCACCACAAGGTCGGGCCGCATCGCCTCCGCCCAGGCGGCGACGAGCGCCAGGTTCTCCCGGAACAGCGCATTCCGTGGCGAGAGATGCGCGTCCGAGATCTGCAGGATCGTGAGCATCAGGCCGCGCGCCGGGGCAGCAGGCGGCGCACCTCGGCGGCCATCTCGGGCAGCACTTGCTCGGGCGTCGCGCGGTCCTCCACGATGCGGGCGATGTTGTCCACCATGGTCTGCGTCACCCGCACGCTGTTGGCGCCGGGGAAGGCGTACCAGGGGATCATGATCGGCACCTGGCGGGTCGCGGTCTGGAACAGCGGGTTCTCGCGGTAGAAGGCCGCCAGCCAGCGCGGGTCGTCGATCGCGATCTGGTTCATCGGCACGTAGCCCGTGTTCCGCACCATCAGCGTGGTGCCCTCGGCGCTCGTGGAGAAGCGCAGGAACTTCCACGCCGCGTCGCGCTTCGCGGGATCGCGCGCGATCAGCATGCCGGCGGCGCCGCCGGTGGGCAGGCGACCCTTGACGGGGTCGATCACCGGCATCGGGCTGGTGCGCAGGCCGAAATTGCGCCCGACCTGCTGGATGGTCCCGCGCAGCACCGCGGTGGTCCAGTAGAGCATGCCGAGCCTGCCCGCGGCGAAGGCCTGCTGGGCCGCCTGGATGCTCAGGTTGGGCATGCCGCCTTGCCGAACCATGGCCTGGATCAGCTTCAGGCTCCCCAGCCCCTCCGGCCCGGCGAAACCGATGTCGCGCTCATCCTCGGTCAGCATGCGGCCGCCATGGCCGAAGAGCAGGGCGGAGAACATCCAGTCATCGCCGGACCAGCGGAAATGCATCCCCTCGATGCCGTCGCCGAGCGCCTTGATGCGAGCCGAGAGCGCGATGTGGCCGGCCCAGTCCCGCGGCATGTTGTCCGGATCGGTCCCGGCGCGGCGCACCAGGTCGGCGTTGTAGTAGCAGATCGGGTTGGAGGCGGCGTAGGCGAGGCCGGACTGGAAGCCGCCGAAATGCGCCAGATCCAGGATGTTGCGGGAATAGCCGAGCGCCGCGGGGTCGCCTTCCGCGCGCAGCAGCGGCAGCAGGTCCTGGGCGATGCCGCGCTCCGCGAACAGCCGCAGGCGGTTGAAGCCCTGATAGGAGAGGTCCGGCGCCTGGTTCGTCGCGGCCTGGCGCAGGACGAGCTGCATGCCCTCCTC
>JAIYAI010000593.1 GCA_027489135.1 Acetobacteraceae bacterium | reverse complement strand
AGTCGCCGCTGCCGCCCGACACGACGCCGCCGCTCGACATGTCCCTCACTGCGGCCGCCGAGTGATGCGCCTCACGGAACAGGCGCGCGGCGTCTTCGTCATCGCGCCGACGCCCTTCCGGGACGACGGCGCGATCGACCTCGAGAGCACGGACCGGATGGTCGACGCCTACCTCGGCGCGGGGGCGAGCGGGCTCACCATCCTCGGCGTGATGGGGGAGGCGCCGAAGCTCGACGCCGGTGAGTCGCTGGCCTTCACCGCCCGCGTGCTGAAGCGCGTCGCCGGGCGGGTGCCGGTGGTGGTGGGCGTGACCGCGCCCGGCTTCGCCAGCATGAAGGCGCTGGCCCGCGGCGCGATGGAGGCCGGGGCGGCGGGCGTGATGATCGCGCCGCAGCCGGGCCTCAAGGGCGATGACGGCGTGATGGCCTATCTCCAGGGCGCGTCCGAGGCCGTGGGCGACGCCCCCTGGGTGCTGCAGGACTTCCCGCAGGCCAATGGCATCACCATCAGCGCGTCGATGGTGCAGCGCCTGGTCGCGGCCGATCCGCGCCTGGTCATGCTGAAGGCGGAGGACTGGCCCGGCCTCGACAAGATCACCGTGCTGCGGCGGATGGAGACCGAGGGCAAGATGCGCCGCATCTCCATGATGGGCGGCAATGGCGGCCTCTTCCTGCCGAACGAGCTGGAGCGCGGCACGGACGGCATCATGACCGGGTACGCCGTGCCGGAGATGCTGGTCCGCGTCTGCGACCTCATCTGGAAGGGGGATCGCACGGCGGCGCACGACCTGTTCGACCTGCACCTGCCGCTGATCCGCTACGAGAGCCAGCCCCCGCTCGGCCTCGCGGTGCGGAAATACGTCCTCGCCCGGCGCGGCATCATCGCCAGCGCCGCGATTCGCGCCCCGGGGCCGAAGCTCACGCCGGAGACGCGGGCGGACGTGGACTGGATGCTGGAGCGGCTGGCCGCGCGGGACCCGGTGGCCAGGCGCGCGGCGTGACGCGGCGGCGGGAGGCTCAGGCCTTCCGCCGTACCAGCCCAAGGCCCGCGAGGCCTAGTCCGAACAGCGCCATCGAGACGGGCTCCGGCACACCGGTCGGGGTGGTGAGGCCGCTGATGCGGATCTGCTGCAACTGGTTGAAGCCGTCGGTCACGCTGAAGGCGACGGAGGTCATGGTCTCACCCGCCGCGGCGACGATGGTCAGGTAGTTCTGGCCATTGCCGAGGTCGTAGCTGAAATCGAAGGTCCCATCGCTGCCCACGACCGTCAGCGTCGCAGTGCCGCCATCCGCCTTGGGCTGCCCGCCGATCTGCGTGTTGAAGATGATGTCACGGAAGACGTTGCCGGGCAGGGTGACGGCAAAATTGGTGAAGACGCCGGAGACCGGCTCCAGATAGGCCTGCCCCACGCCGCCGGTCTGCAGCACCTGCGTGGAGGTGACCAGCACCTCCGTGTTGGTCTGGTTCGTCGTCCCGGTAATGGCCATGCCGACCTGGGAGGTGCCGAAGAGCACGTTCTGCTCGTCGGGCTCCGGGTTGTTGCCCAGGGTGAAGCTCGGCGCTGCCAGCGCCTGGCTGGCGCAAGCGAGCAGCGTGGCGGCCGCGAAGACTGCAGGCAGATGGGAATGTCGCACTGGACGGCCCTCGCAAGTCGTATGATGACGCATACGACATACGCGAGAGCGGCCATTGCGTGGTCTGACACGCCCGTGAGCCCGCAGGGTTGTGAACCCCACGGGCCCGGACGCCGGCGTCAGCCGCCGAGGTTCTGGGCGATGTAGGGCGGAAGGTGGAAGGCACCCGCATGGATCTCGGGCGTCCAGTAGCGCGTCCTCCCCAGGATCCCCGCCGCCTGTGCGCGCTTACGGATGTCCTCCACGCCAACATGCCGCAGCGCCTTGTCCTTCGCCGCCCAGCCCAGCGTCATGAAGCCACCGACATAGGTCGGCACGGCGGCGACATAGGCCCAGGTATCGGGGAAGGCCTTGGCGCGGCGGATGTTCGTCTCGCGCAACTCGTCGGCCTGCATGAAGGGCACGCCGCCCTGGTTGACGATCAGCCCGCGGTCGGAGAGCAGCCGCGCGGCATTGGCGTAGAATTCGTCGGTGAACAGCACCTCGCCGACGCCGATCGGGTCCGTGCTGTCGACGATCACCACGTCGAAGCTCGCCGCCGCGGCCTGACGGACATAGTCGATGCCGTCGCCGACGATCACCTCGGCGCGGGGATCGGTCCAGGCGTCGCCGGCGATGCCGGGCATGTGCTCCTTGGCCAGGCGGATCACCTCGCCGTCGATCTCGACCATGACGGCCTTCTCGACGGTGCGGTGCTCCAGCACGCGCTTCAGCACGCCGCCATCGCCGGCGCCGATGATCAGCACGCGCTTCGCCGCGCCATGCGCCAGCAGCGGCACATGGGTCAGCATCTCCTGGTAGACGAACTCGTCGGCCTCGGTGATCTGCACGACGCCGTCGAGCAGCATGACGCGGCCATGCGTCTCGCTCTCGAACACCATGATGTCCTGGAACTGGGACTGCACGCGGGCGAGTTCGCGCACCACGCGGAAACGCTGGCCCCAGGCGGGGTAGAGGGTCTCGTTCACCCAGGTGTCGGTGGCCATAGCGGTCATCTCCACACAAAGCAAAGGGGTGGGCAAAGCAAAGGGGCCGGACCCGAAGGCCCGGCCCCTGATATCGGATCAGGCCCGGTTGGTCAGCCGGTCAGGCCGCGCTTGTGCTCGGCGAGCTGCACGCGCTCGGGCAGGAAGCCCTTCTTCAGCACGGGAATGGCCTTGTAGGGGTTGCATTCGCCGCAGACGAAGATGTCGAGCGCCGCGTAGTCCCGCTCCGGCCAGGTGTGGATGGAGACATGGCTTTCCGCCAGCACCAGCACGCCGGAGACGCCGCTGTTCGGGCCGAAGTGGTGGAAATGCCCGTGCAGGATCGTGGCGCCCGTGGCGATGGCCGCCTCGCGCAGCACCTGATCGATATGCTCCGGATCCGCGAGGTTGGTCGCGCCCCAGAGGTCGATGATCAGGTGCGTGCCGGCGAACTTCACGCCGTCACGGGTGACAAAATAGTCCTTCGCCTCGCTCGCCGAGGAGTCGGAATTCTGGGCTTCGCTCGGGAGCTCCGAGACCATCCCCAGTTGGACGAGAGCTTCCATCGCGGGCTCCTGTTCCCACCAGCAGATGACCGGGTTTGATCGGGATTGATCAGGTCAACGGGGCGCGCATATGGGTCAACGCCCCTGTCCATGCAAGTGAATTTCGGGCGCCGGCCGAAAATTATGCGGCCGGCCCCCGGGGGGCTCACGCGAGTCCATGCGTGCCCCCCCGGGGGTGTCAAGCGACTTATCGCGTCCCCAGGCGCGCTTCCCGCAATGGCTCCGCCCCGCCCGCGCGCGGCAGGGCTCGGAACAGCGCCAATTCGCGCTGCAGCCGCGGCAGGTCGGCGAGGCCCCGCATCGGGTCCGCGGTCAGCGCCGCGAAGGCATCCGCATGCGGCCCGCCTTCAAGCCTGGCGCGCTGCGGCGCCAGCGCCGCGAGCCCGGCCGCATCGCCGGCCAGCCCCAGCAGCGCCGCCTGGCGCAGCACCAGCCGTGCCTCCGCCTCCGCCAGCCGGTCCGCGCCCGCAGGCAGCCGT
>JAIYAI010000723.1 GCA_027489135.1 Acetobacteraceae bacterium | reverse complement strand
GCGCGGGCGGCGCGGCGCGGCGGGCATCGGCCAGGTCCTGCAGGTCGCGCGTGACCAGCGGCGCAGCGCCCGCCTCTCCCCCCAGCACCAATGTGCGATGGTTCGTTACGAAGCCGCCCTGGCCGTAGAGCAGGCCCAGCGTGCCGGGTGCGTGATCGCGCAGGCGCCGCACCATCGCGCAGGCCGCGTGGAGCATGTAGTTGTTCAGCGGCGCGCCGTGGAAGGTGAGGCCACCCGCGACGGTGGGCGGCGTCCCCTCAGGCAGGCCCAGGGTTCGGCGCGCCATCTTCGGCACGCAGGGGAAGCAGGAGTAGAACTCACGCAGCGCGAAGCGGGCGGGGTCGCCGCCGGCGATCTCCACCGCCGCCTCCAGCACCACGTCCTGCGCCGGGGCCATGTCGAAGCGCGGGCGGGCCATGGTGTCCTTCGGCTCGTTCGCCGCGGCGCCGCCCAGGATGGGGATGCAGCGATCCGCCGGGATGCCGGCAGCGCGGGCGACGGCGAGGCTCGTCACGATCACCGCAGCGCCCTGGTTCACCAGCGGGTTGGCGGTCATCAGCTTCGGATAGGGCCAGGCAATCATGCGGTTGCCGGGCGAGGCCGTGGCGATCTCCCCAGCCGGCACGGCGCGCGGCAGCCAGGCGTCCTCGGTGCGCGCGGCGGCTTCGGAATACTGCGACCAGAGCGCGGCCGATTCCGCCTGGCCCTCCAGCGGCGTCTGGCCCCACGCCGCCTGGCAGGCGTTCTCGTAGAGCGGATAGACGCGGATCGGCATGTCGAGGCCGACGCGGCGCTGGAGGAGCGCCAGGTAGTCGCGGTTGCGCGGCGGCGCGTTCTCGTCGCGCGGATGCCAGGGTAGCGCGATGCCCTGCTTCTGCGCCTGCGCCGCGGCGTGCTGCGCCTCCCCGCCGCAGACCGCGGCGATCTGCGACGTGCCGTCCGCGATGCGCTGCGCCGCCTCGTGCAGGAAGCGCACCGGCGTCTCGCCGCCGACGGGGCCGTAGAAGCGATGCCGCGGCGCGATGCCGGCGGTCTCGCACAGCAGCGTCAGGATATCGGCATAGGGCCAGGAGACCTCGTGCACGACATCGAGCGCGTCGAGGCGATCCAGCAGCGTCGCGCTAGCATCGGCCTCGGCCCGGCGCAGGGCTTCGGCCATCAGCGCCACGGGTTCCAGCGCCAGCGAGGGATCGGCAGGCCGGTCCTTCACCGTGCCGACGCCGACGATCACGGGTATGCGTGCCGCGTCCATGCCCTTTCCTCCCTTTCGCCGGATACTGCCGCGTCAGTCACCGAGGCGGTAGACCCGCCGCGCCGTCCCTGCCAGCAGCGCGCGCTTCTCGTCTTCCGACGCGCCGGCGCAGAGGCGCTTGAAGGCGTTCCAGATCGCCACCCAGCCGATGCCCATCTTCTCGACTGGGAAGTTGCTCTCGAAGAGGCAGCGGTCGGGGCCGAAGAGCTCGATGCAGGTCTCAATCCAGGGCTTCCACATCGCGGCCAGGTCCTCCGAGGAGGGAGGAACCTCGCGCACGCCGTAATCATAGGCAGCGAGGCGCATCATCATGCCGCCGAGCTTCACGACGACGTTGGGGCACTGCGCGAGCTCCGCCATGCGCGGCTTCCAGGCGGCGAAGACCTCCTCCGTCCTACCGGCATAGGGGCCGTAGCCGAGCGGCCCGCCGCAATGGCCCATGATGAAGGGCGTGTCGGGGAAGGCGCGGGCCAGCGCCACCGCCTCGTGCAGCTGCGGGTGGAAGCACCAGAGGTCGAAGCTGTGGCCACGCCGGGTCAGCACGCGCAGGCCGTCCCGGAAGTCCGCGCGCTCGAAGAGGTGGGGATAGGGGCAGCCATTGCCGATGATCGGATCGGCGTCATAGGCGCCCGAGTGCCGCACGCCCCTGAAGCGGCCCCCGCCGGCGCGTTCCAGCGCGTCGAAGACGGGCTCCACCCGGTCGCCCAGCGTCAGGTCGGCATAGCCGACGATGCCCTTCGCCACGCGGGCCGGGCCGTAGCCGCCGCTCTCGCTCATCGCGGCGACGCCGGCGACGAACTCGACCTCGCCGACCGGCTTCATCGCCTCCGGCCCCGTCGCGCGGTACATCGCGTGGCACTGGATGAAGACGGTGGACTCCACGAGGTGGCCGGGCGCGTAGACGTCCTCGAGGAACTCGTGCAGCAGATAGCGCTGGTCCGCGGTGCGCTGCCACAGGTGGTGGTGCGCGTCGATGATCGGAATGTCCGGGTCGATCACCGGCTCCGGCGGCGCCTTGGCCAGCCAGTCCCGGTCCGGGGCGGTGATGCGGCCGAAGGCGGCGGGCTTGCGGGGCATGGCGTTCCTCCTCGTTGCCGCCATTCCGGCACGAACAGGAGGCGACGTGAAGGGCTTCCGGGACGACGCGGACCATGCGACGCTCCGCGCCACCAGACGCGGGGGAAGCGCGATGACCGAGACCGTCGACCTCTTCGAGACCATGCGCACCATGCGCGCGATGCGGCGCCTGAAGCCGGACCCTGTGCCGGATGCGCTGGTCCACAAGATCCTGCATGCCGGCACCTGCGCGCCCTCGGGCGGAAACACCCAGCGCTGGCGCTTCCTGGTGCTGAAGGACCAGGCGAAGAAGAAAGCGGTGCAGGCCTGGTACAAGAAGGCCTATGACGAGATCATCGGGCCCCGCTACGCGTCCAGCGCGCCGCCGCCGGGCTCGGATTCCGAGAAATACGCACGGCAGCACAACGCGGTGGAATACCTCACGGATCATTTCCACGAGGCGCCGGTCTGGATCGTCGCCTGCCTCGAGGAGGAGGGTGCCGGTGGGCGCATGTCCGGCGCCTCCATCTATCCGGCGGTGCAGAACATGCTGCTGGCCTGCCGGGCGCTCGGCCTCGGCAGCACGCTGACCACGCGGCACATGATGTTCGGCAAGGAGGTCGATGCCGAGCTTGGCCTGCCGAAGGGCGTGCAGTCCTACGCCATCCTGCCGATCGGCTGGCCCATGGGGAAGTTCGGGCCGCTCGGGCGGGGTCGTCTTTCGGACGTGGTGTTCCTGGACGAGTACGGGAAGAACTGGCGCGAGGCGGATCCAAGCTGACGCCGGTCCGATCGGCCGGCGGAGCTTGCGACGACGGGCGTGAATCGGCCCGGGAGGGAATATGGACACCGATTACCTGGTGATCGGCGCCGGCTCCGCCGGCTGCGTCGTCGCCGCGCGCCTTAGCGAGACCGGCGCGCGCGTGACCCTGCTGGAGGCCGGGCCGCCGGATCGCTACCCCTGGATCCACGTGCCGGCGGGCATGCTGAAGCTGATCCGCAACCCCGCGGTGAACTGGATGTATGCCTCGGAGCCCGAGCCGGGCACGGCGGGGCGCGCCATCCACTGGCCCAGGGGGCGCGTGCTGGGCGGGTCCTCCTCGATCAACGGCATGCTGTACGTCCGCGGCAACCCCGCAGATTTCGACGGCTGGTCGCAGATGGGCTGCCGCGGCTGGTCCTATGACGAGGTCCTGCCCTTCTTCCGCAAGTCCGAGCACTACGTGCAGGGCGGCGACCCCGAATTCCGCGGCAAGGGCGGTGCGCTGAAGGTGGAGGACTACCGCACCATCCTGCCGCTGACGCATCGCTTCGTGGAATCGGCGCAGCTTGCGGGTCATGAGTTCCGCAAGGACCTGAACGGCGAGAAGCAGGAAGGCGTCGGCTATTCGCAGATGACGCGCATCGGCCGGTTCCGCGGGTCGACCGCGCAGACCTTCCTGGCCGAGGCCCGTAGCCGCCCCAACCTGACCATCGAGACGGACGCGCCGGCGACGCGCCTGGTCTTCGACGGCACGCGCTGCGTCGGCGCCCGCTTCAAGCGCGGCGGGCAGGAGATCGAGGTGCGCGCGGCGAAGGAGGTGATCCTCTGCGGCGGCGCGGTGAACTCGCCGCACCTCCTGCAGATTTCCGGCATCGGGCCGGCGCAGCACCTGCGAGACCTGGGCATCGCGGTGGTGCACGACCTGCCCGGCGTCGGCGCCAACCTGCAGGACCACTACATCGGCCGCGTGCAGCATCGCGTCACAGGCACGATCACGACGAACCAGCTTGCCCGCTTCCCCCGGCTGCTCGGCGAGGCGGTGAAATACGCGGTGCAGGGCAAGGGCGCGCTGACCTTCGGCGTGACCACGGCGCAGGTCTTCACCCGCTCCCGCGAGGGTCTCGCCAGCCCCGACCTGCAGCTTCTCTTCACGCCCGCCAGCTACCCGCCCGGCGTGCCCGGCGTGCTGGAGACGGAGCCCGGCCTGACCGTCGCCGTCTGCCCGGTGCGCCCGGACAGCCGCGGCACCATCATGGCGAAGTCGGCCGATCCCTTCGAGAAGCCGGCGATCCGGCCGAACTATCTCTCGGCCTATTCCGACCAGCTTGTCCTGATGTCAGGCATCCGCAAGACGCGGGAGATCCTGGCGCAGCAGCCGATCGCGCAGCACTGCGCCTTCGAGATGATCCCGGGCAAGGACGTCAACACCGACGACGAGATGGTGGATTTCTGCCGCAAGTTCGGCACCACCATCTACCACCCCGTCGGCACCTGCCGCATGGGCGAGGATCCGCAGAGCGTGGTCGATTCCCGCCTGCGCGTGCGCGGCATCGCCGGGCTCCGGGTGATCGACGCCTCGGTGATGCCGACCCTGACGACGGGCAACACCAACGCGCCGACCATCATGATCGGCGAGAAGGGTGCGGCGATGATCCGGGAGGACGCGGGCTAGAATCGTCCCTCCCCCGCTGGCGGGGGAGGGATCGAAGGTGGGGGTGGCCTGGCAGCGGCCGCACCGCCCCCTCCCCCTCTCATGTCACCCGCTGAAGTTGAGCTTCAGCCCCGGCTCCGCCCAGGGCATCGCCGCAAGCTCCCCGTTGCCGGACAGCGTGATGTAGGCGGTCTTCATGTCCGCGCCCCCGAAGCAGAGGTTGGTCGGGTGCGTGTCCGGCATCGCCACCTCCCGCACCACGCGGCCATCGGGGGCAAAGACCGTGATCACCCCCGTCACCAGCGTTGCCACCGCGATGTTGCCGGATGCCTCGACCGCCAGGCTGTCGAAGCGGCAGAAGCCACCCAGGCCGCCGACGCAGCGTCCGCCATGCGGCGACGGGAAGGGATGCTTCTTCACCACACCAGGTGCCTCGACATCGAAGGCCCAGAGCGTCGCGGTCTCGCAATCGGCCACATAGACGGTCTTCTCGTCGGGCGAGAGGCCGATGCCGTTGGCGCTCAGGATCGGGTAGGCGACCTGCCTGATCGAGGAGCCGTCCGGCAGCGCATAGTAGAGCCCGCCATGATCGCGATGCGTCTCGTAGCGCTTGCCCATGTCGGTGAACCAGAAGCCGCCCTGCCTGTCGAAGACGATGTCGTTCGGCGCGGAGAGCTTGCGGCCGTTCACCTCTCGGTACAGGACCTTGCGCGCGCCTGTCACCGGATCGACGCGCGCCACACAGCCGCCGTCGTAGTCGGCCGCCGGCCCCATGCCCATGAACTTGCCCGGCACGTAGCGGCTGCCGCCATTGTCGCAGAGGTAGAGCGCGCCGTCCGGCCCGCGCGCCAGCCCGTTCGGCCCGCCCGAGGAGGGGCCGAGCCGCGTCACCGACCCGTCCGTGCCGACACGCGTCACGCGGCCGCCGTTGATCTCCGTCAGGATGACGCTGCCATCGGGCATCGCCACCGGCCCCTCCGGGAAGCCGAGGCCCTTGGCCAGGATGCGGATGTCGTGGGTCATTGGACGATCTCCCCTTGGACCCGGGATGGTAGGCCCGCCGGCTTGCCGCCGTCACGCCGGGCTGCGACAAACCGCGGCATGACGCACCCGATCTTCGACCTCTCGGGCCGCCGCGCCCTGATCACCGGCTCCTCGCAGGGCATCGGCCTGGCGCTGGCGCGCGGCCTGGCGGAGGCCGGGGCCGATGTGGTGCTGAACGGGCGGGACGTCGCCAAGCTGGACCGCGCAGCCGCCACGCTGCGCGGCGAGGGGCTGACGCGCATCGCCATCGCCCCCTTCGACGTCACGGACAGCGCGGCGGTCGAGGCCGGGGTGGCGGCGATCGAGGCCGAGCACGGCCCGATCCACGTCCTGGTCAACAATGCGGGGGTGAACCTGCGCGGCCCACTGCACGAGATGCCGGACGAGACCTGGCACACCGTACTGGCGACCAACCTGCACAGCGCCTTCTATGGCGCGCGGGCGGTGGCGAAGCGCATGATCGCGCGCGGCGAGGGCGGCAAGATCATCAACACCTGCTCGGTGATGTCGATGATGGGCCGCGCGACGACGGGGCCCTACACGGCGACCAAGGGTGCGCTGGGCATGTTGACCAAGGCGATGTGCGCGGACTGGGCGCGCTACGACATCCAGTGCAACGCGATCGCACCGGGGTTCTTCTCGACCGAACTGACGGCCCCCCTGAAGAACAACCCGGAGTTCAACGACTGGCTGACGAAGCGCACCCCGGCCGGGCGCTGGGGCGAGATGCCGGAACTGGCGGGGGCAGCGATCTTCCTGGCCTCCCGCGCGTCGAGCTACGTCAACGGGCACCTGCTGTACGTGGACGGGGGCATGACGAGCGTCCTGTAGCGCCCCAAGTCCCTAGTCGAGGACCACGCGCCGACGTCGCGGCTGACAGAACGCCTTGGCTGCCGCTGCCTCAGCCGCTGTACCGCCGATCGTCCTCGCAACGGCGCACATCCCCAAGGGATAGCCATCGATGATGCCGAACGGGGGCGCAGGCGTGCGCACCTGCCGGCCAAGCATGGCGACCACGGGCGCAGCATGGGCCGCGGCAGCCGACCCCGCGGCTTCAAGCGCGAATGCGAGTTCGTAAAGCACTCCGCACGCATGTTCCGAGATCACGCCGCCCCCCGTGGCGTCCAGCACCTCCTGCATCCAGCTACTCACCTGTTCGACGGCGCCAGCCTCACCGCAGGCCGTCGCCATGCGTGCGGCGGCGCGGCCGTGCTGAGTCGCTACGCTCATCTCCCGGCGCGCACGTGCGGAAAGCTCCGAGGGTCCGCGGCAGAACTCGGCGAGCACGACCTTGGCGGTCACCCGCAGGTCCGGGTTTCCGGACGTGGAAATCCTCTCCTGAGCAAAAGCAATGCGCGCCACACCGGACGCCAGAGGTGGCTCGGGGAATCCGGACAGGCCGTTGAGTGGCTTTCCTGCCTGACAGCGGCGAAGGTGGC
>JAIYAI010000720.1 GCA_027489135.1 Acetobacteraceae bacterium | reverse complement strand
TGCGCCTGCACCAGCTCCGTCAGCGCGGCGCGCTGCCCCGCATCCGTCTCCGGATCCATCGCCCGCCAGCGATCGAGCGAACCCTTCAGGTCGAGCAGCCCACGATAGAGGCCGGCCTGCGCGATCGGCGGCGTCAGGTGGCTGATCAGCGTGGCCGCGGCGCGGCGCTTGGCCAGCGCGCCCTCGGACGGGTTGTTGGAGGCGTAGATGTAGAAATTCGGCAGGTCGCCGATCAGCCGGTCCGGCCAGCACTCGCCGGAAAGGCCGGCATGCTTGCCCGGCATGAATTCCAGCGCGCCATGGGTCCCGAAATGCAGCACGGCATGGGCGCCGAAATCCTCGCGGATCCAGCGGTAGAAGGCGGAGAAGGCATGGGTCGGCGCGAAGCCCCGCTCGAAGAGCAGGCGCATCGGGTCGCCCTCCCAGCCGAAGCCGGGCTGGATGCCGACGAAGACGTTGCCGAAGGTCGCGCCCAGCACATGGATGGTGCCGCCATCGGACTGCGCCCGGCCAGGCGCCGCGCCCCATTGCCGCTCGATGTCGCGGAGGTGCCGCTCGCGCCGGACATGGTCGTCGGCGGGGATGCGGGCGGCGACATTGGCGATGGCGCCGAAGCGCTTGGCGTTGCCCTCGATGATGCCGTTGCGCAGCGCGTCGACATCGGCCGGCACGTCCACCTGGTAGCCGCCGTCGCGCAGCGCCTTCAGCGTGTTGAACAGCGACTCGAAGACCGAGAGGTACGCGGCCGTCCCCGTGTTGCCGGCATTGGGCGGGAAGTTGAACAGCACCACGGCCAGCTTGCGCGCGGCCCGGTCGGACCGGCGCATCTGGATCAGCCGCGCGACGCGGCCGGCGAGCACCTCGACGCGCTCGTCATGCGCCACCATGTGGCGGCCGCCGCAATGCGCCTCGTCCACCGGCTTCGCGGCGCAGGTGGCGCAGCGCGCCCCGCCCGGTACGTCGCCGCAGCGCCCGCCGAAGGTGACGGGGGAGATGCCGCCATCGAGTTCCGGGATCGCCACCATCATCGTGGCCTCGACCGGCGTCAGCCCGCGGGCATCGGCCTGCCAGTGCGCCAGCGTCTGGAACTCCAGCGGATGCGCGGTGAGATAGGGTACGTCGAGGGCGGCGAGCGCCTCCTCGGCGGCCTTCGAGTCGTTGTAGGCAGGCCCGCCGACCAGCGAGAAGCCGGTCAGCGACAGCACCGCATCCACCGCCGCGACGCCGTTCTGCACGAAGTAGCGGTCGATCGCCGGCCGGGCATCGAGGCCGCTGGCGAAGGCCGGCACCACCGAAAGCCCCCGCGCCTCGAGCGCCCGGATCACGCCGTCGTAGTGCGCGGCGTTGCCGGCCAGCAGGTAGCTGCGCATCAGCAGCAGCCCGACGCGCCCGGCGCGGCCCTCGGCCGGCAGCGCATCGACGTTCTCCGTCACGCGGGCGGCCAGCGCGGGGTGGTAGAGGCCGACCTCCGGATACTCGACCGGCGGCGCCGCCTTCAGCACCTTGCCCGTCGCACGCCGCGGGCCCGCCGCGTAGCGGGAAACAAGCAGGCGAAGCAGGTTCGCCAGGTTCTCCTGGCTGCCGGCCAGCCAGTACTGCAGGGCCAGGAAATAGGCCCGCACGTCCTGCGCCGTACCTGGGATGAAGCGCAGCAGCTTCGGCAGTTCGCGCAGCATGCGCATCTGCCCCTTGCCGGAGGAGCCGGCGCCGTCCTTCTTGCCGCGAAGCTTCTTCAGCAGGGCCAGCGGCCCCTTCGCCTCCTCGGCCATCGAGAAGCGCCCGATGCGGGTCAGCTTCATCACCTCGCTGGCGGAGAGCAGGCCAAGCATGGCGTCGCAGGACTCGCGCCGCGCCGCCAGCGCCGGCAGCACGGCGCGGATATGGTCCTCGAGGAACAGCATCGTGGCGATGACGATGTCGCCGGTGGCGATGTCGGCGTGGCACTCGGCCAGCGCCTCGGCATCGGCGCCCCAGCTGTCGGCGGCGTGCACCACCACCTCGAGCCCCGGCAGTTCCCGCCGCACGGTGCGGCAGGCGGCCTCCGCGGCCGTGGACAGGTGGCTGTCCATGGTCACGATCACGACGCGGACCGGAACGCCCCCCACCGGGGCGCCGGCCGCGTCAGCGGGCGAAATGCGCCTTGGCATCGTACAGGGTCTCGATGGTGATGGCGGCGATGCCGCGTTCCCGGGCGAAGGCTTCGGTGTTCCGGCGGGCCTTGCCGCGCACGAAGAAGGGAATCTTGCCGAGTTCCTTCTCGGCATCCTTGGTCCAAGAGGTGTCGAGCGGCAGCGCGATGACCGGCGCGGGCGCTTCCTTCACCTCGGCATGGCCGCCGAGATGGGAAGGCGCGGCGCCGTCGCGGAACTCGAAATCCTCGCGGAACATGCCGAGGAGATGCTCCTCGAGCCCCATCATCAGCGGGTGTACCCAGGTGTCGAAGAGCACGTTCGCGCCCTCGAAGCCCATCTGCGGGGAGTAGCGCGCGGGGAAGTCCTGCACATGCACCGGCGCCGAGATCACGGCGCAGGGAATGCCGAGCTTCTTGGCGATGTGCCGCTCCATCTGCGTGCCGAGGACCAGCTCGGGCTGCAGCGCGGCGATGCGCTCCTCGACCTC
>JAIYAI010000034.1 GCA_027489135.1 Acetobacteraceae bacterium | reverse complement strand
TACCCGGACCTGCCCCTGACCCTCTCGGCCGAGGTCGCGCCCGAGATCCGCGAATACGAACGCACCTCCACCGCCTGCGCCAACGCCTATGTCCAGCCGCGCATGCGCCGCTACCTCGACAAGTTGGAAGCCGACCTCGCCCGCATCGGCTTCGACGGGCGGCTCTACGTCATGCTCTCCGGCGGCGGCATCGCGGCGGTGCGCGAAGCGAAGCAGTTCCCCATCCGCCTGATCGAATCCGGCCCCGCCGCGGGTGCGATGGCCGCCGCCTTCCTTGCGAAGCTTGCCGGCCTCGACCGCGTGGTCAGCTACGACATGGGCGGCACCACCGCGAAGATGTGCCTGGTCGAGGACGGCGCGCCCGACCATAAATTCGACTTCGAGGCCGGCCGCGTCCGCCGCTTCGTCAAGGGCAGCGGGCTGCCGCTGAAGGTCTCCGTCGTCGACATGATCGAGATCGGCGCCGGCGGCGGGTCCATCGCCCGCATCGAGGCAGGGTCCGGCCTGATGAAGGTGGGCCCCCGCTCCGCCGGCGCCATGCCGGGGCCGGTCTGCTACGGCCGCGGCGGCACGGAACCCTGCGTCACCGATGCCGACCTGATGCTGGGCCGGCTCGACCCCGCCTATTTCCTCGGCGGCGAGATGGCGCTCGACCCCGACCGCGTGCGCCGCGCCTTCGACACCGGCGTGGCGGCGAAGCTGAAGCTCGGCGTGATGGACGCCGCCCTCGGCGTGCAGCGCATCGTCGACGAGACCATGGCCGCGGCGACGCGCATGCACCTCGCCGAGAAGGGCCGCGACCCGCGGCGCTACACCCTCATCGCCTTCGGCGGCGCCGGGCCGGTGCATGCCTGGAACCTGGCGCGGCTGCTGAAGATCAACCGCGTGCTGGTGCCGCTCGGCGCCGGCGTCGCCTCGGCGCTCGGCTTCCTCGTGGCGCCGCCGGCGACGGACATGGTGCGCAGCCTCGTGGGTCGGCTGGAACGCCTCGACTGGGGGGCGGTCAACGCCCTCTTCGCCGAGATGGCGGAGGAAGGCCGGACGCTGCTGTCCGAGGCTGGCGCCGATCCTGCCGCGATCCAGCTTCGCCCCACTGCCGACATGCGCCATGTCGGCCAGGGCTTCGAGGTGCCGGTCACCCTGCCCGCCACCACCCTCTCCGCCGCGGACCTGCCCGCGATCCGCGACGCCTTCTTCGCCAGCTACCGCGAACGCTTCGGCCGCACCGTGGAGGACGTGCCGATCGAGGCCCTCTCCTGGCGCCTCGCCTGCGCCGCCCCGGGGCAGGATATCCGCATCCGCAGCCCCGGCACGCCCGCCACGGGCACCACAGCCGCGCCGCGCGCCACCCGCACCGTCACCTTCGAGGGCCATGGCGCGGTCGAGGCCGCGGTCTATGACCGCTACGCCCTCCGTCCCGGCATGGAATTCCAGGGCCCCGCTTTGGTCGAGGAACGCGAATCCACCTGCGTCGTCGGCCCCGCCACCCGCGTCACGGTGGACGCCGACCTCAACCTGGTGCTGGAGTTGCCGCGATGATCACGACCCGCCGCGCCGCCCTCGCCCTGCTCGCCGCACCGGCCATTGCCCGCGCGCAGGCGGACTACCCCGGCCGCAGCGTCACCGTGGTGAACCCCTGGGCCGCCGGCGGTTCCTCGGACAGCCTCGCGCGCATCCTGATGCAGAAGCTCTCCGCCGATCTCGGCCAGCCCTTCGTCGTGGAGAACCGGCCCGGCGCCACCGGCACGCTGGGCCATGCCAGCGTCGCCCGGGCGCGCGCGGATGGCTACACGCTGCTCTTCGGCACCAACTCCACCTATGCCATCGCCCCGCACCTGACCGCCGGCGGCCTGCCCTACGACAACGAGCGCGCTTTCACCGGCATCAGCCTGGTCGCACGCAGCCCGCAGATGCTCTGCGTGCATCTCTCCGTCCGCGCCGCCACCGTCGCGGAGCTTGTCGCGCTGGCCAAGGCGCAGCCGGGGAAGCTGAATTTTTCCACCTCCGGCATCGGCGGCACAAGCCACCTGGCGACCGAGATGCTGATGTCCATGGCCGGCATCGACCTGACGCATGTGCCCTATCGCGGCGGCGGCCCGGCGGCGCAGGCGCTGCTCGCCGGCGAGGTGAACGTCACCTTCATCGACGCCATCACGGCGCTCCCCTTCATCGCGGACCGCCGCATCCGCCCGCTCGGCGTCTCCACCCGCACGCGCACGCCCCTCGCCCCCGATGTCCCCACCATCGAGCAGGCCGGCCTGCCCGGTTTCGAGAGCGCGACGGACTTCGCCTTCCTCGCCCCGGCCGGGACGCCGGAGCCGATCATCCGCCGCCTCTACGCCGCGACGCTCGCCACGGTGCGCGCGCCGGAGGTGAAGGAGAAGATCGACGCCGCCGGCCTGATCACCCTCGCCGAGCCGCCCGAGGCCTGGCAGCCCTACCTGCTGGCCGAGAGCGCGAAGTGGGGCCGCATCATCAAGGAACGCGACATCAAGCCGGCCTGAATACGCCACGCGGGACAGTCCGCGCAGCCCCGGGACGGGCCGCACGACCCGCGCTGCACGGTCGCATCTATGGTTCCAGCCGGTCCAGGAAGGGAAGCACCACGCCATGTCCCACATCATCGCCCGCCGCGGGCTCTTCGGCGTCATGCCGCTGCTGCTCGCCGCCGCCTGCACGCGGGATGGCGCGGTCGGCCCCGCCGCGGTGCGCGGCCAGACGCCCGATGCCAGCGTGACGATGAACCTCGTCCAGGCCGGCTTCATCGGCAGCGGCGGCGGCGGCAACGGCGTCCTGACCTTCCGCGGGCGCACCCATCCCTTCGGCGTCGTGGGCCTCGGCATCGGCGGCATCGGCGCCTCCACGGTCGAGGCGGAGGGCGACGTCTTCAACCTGGAGAGCGTCGCGCGCTTCGGCGGCACCTATGCGCAGGCCCGCGCCGGCGCCGTCATCGGCGACCGCAGCATCGGCGAGATGTGGCTGCAGAACGATGCCGGCGTGATCATGCGCCTGCGGGCGCGGCGCACGGGGCTGATGCTCGCCCTCGGCGGCGACGCGGTGCAGATCACCTTGCGGTAGGCCTGGCCTCCGTCGTCCCCGCGTGATCTGCTGCGCGCAACGACGGGGAGGACGGCCCATACCCAGAGCGCGCCGCGCGGTGC